>JBPCJI010000184.1:0-4570 GCA_051005475.1 Thermoleophilaceae bacterium | reverse complement strand
GTGGTCATCTGGTCCTCCTGGAGCCGCCGCACGAGGTGGTCGAGCTTGGTGAGCACGGCGCCGGGTGAAAGCCCGTCGAGGGCGTAGGCGCGCAGCGCGTTGCGCAGCTCGCCCATCGTGGATGCGGCCTCGATCCCGTGTCCGACGACGTCGCCCATCGCCAGCCCGATACCCCCGTCGTCCAGCTCGATCGCGTCATACCAGTCGCCGCCCACGTCAGCTCCGCCGGGCCGGTAGCGGGCGGCGATCGACATCCCCGGCCGCTGTGGCATGCGGGCGGGCAGCAGCGAGCGCTGCAGGGTCTCGACGATCCGGTGCTCGCGCTCGTAGAGGGCCTCCGCCTCGGCGCGGGCGGCCCGCTCCCTGAGGCGCTCGGCCCGTTCGCGCTCTGCCCGCTGGCGCTCGGTCACGTCCTCGAGCTGCGCGATCAGCTGCCGGCCCGAGGCGCTCTGGGCGGCCGTCGCGGACACGCTGATGGCCACCACTAGCTCGCGGCCGTCGGCGTGCATGAAGCGCCGCTCGGCGCGGTAGACGCTGCGCCCCCCCTCCCCCAGCTCGCGCAGCGCCCGAAGGTCCTCCGCGCGCTCCTCGGGATGCACGAGCGACTCCCACTCCCTTCCGACGAGGTCTCCGTGCGCGTGTCCGAGCATGTCCGCCATCGCCCGGTTGACCTGAAGCAGGTGGCCATCGGGTGAGAGCAGGGCCATGCCGCTGGGAGCGTTGGCAAACGCCGTCCGGAAACGCTGCTCGCTCTCCTCAAGCTCAGCGGCCTTCTCGTGGAGGTCGATGAACACCGACACCTTCGACCGGAGCACGGCGGGGTCATAGGGCTTCATCAGGTAGTCGACCGCGCCTTCGGAGTAGCCGCGGAAGATCTGCTCGGTGTCCTTGGAGGCCGCCGTCACGAAGATGATCGGCAGGTGACGTGAGCGTTCTCGCTGCTTGATCAGCGCCGCGGTCTCGAACCCGTCGAGGCCGGGCATCCTGACGTCCAGCAGGATCAGGGCGAACTCCTCGCGAAGCAGCAGCCTGAGCGCCTCCTCACCCGACGCGGCGCTCACGAGCTCGCGGCCGAGGGGCTCGAGGACCGCCGAGAGCGCCACGAGGTTGTCCGGCTCGTCGTCGACCAGCAGTACGCGCGCGCGCGGCCCCGTTGTCACCGGCAATCAGCCGTGCAGCCAGACCCGCATCAAGGACAGCAGCCGGTCGGTGTCGACGGGCTTTGCCACGTAGTCCGAGGCCCCCGCCGTGAGGCTCTTCTCCCGGTCCCCCTTCATCGCCTTCGCGGTGAGCGCCACGATCGGCAGCCGGCGGAACTCGTCCATGCCGCGGATGCGGCGGGTGGCCTCGTAGCCGTCCATCTCGGGCATCATGATGTCCATCAGCACGAGGTCCACGTCGGGGTTCTCGCGCAGGGTCTCGATACCGGCCTTGCCGTTCTCGGCAAAGAGAATCTCCATGCTTTGGCTCTCGAGCACGCTGGCGAGCGCGAACACGTTGCGCACGTCGTCGTCCACGAGCAGGATCTTCTTGCCCTCGAAGATGCCATCGGCGTTGCGTAGCTGCTCGAGCATCCTGCGCTTGTCCGCCGGGAGCCGGGCCTCCGGGCGGTGCAGGTAGAGCGAGGTCTCGTCGAGCAACCGCTCGGGTGAGCTGCCGTCCTTCACGATCACCGCTTCGGCGAACTCCCTGAGCCGGGCCTCCTCGTACTCGGTCAGCTCCTTGCCCGTGTACACGATCACCGGGATATCGTGGAAGCGCTCGTGCCGCTTGATCTCCTCGAGCAGGCCGAACCCCTGCATGTCGGGCAGCCCGAGATCCAGCACGACGCAGTCGAACGGTCCCTTCTCGATCTCGGCGAGGGCCTCCTCGCTGGACCCGACTCCGCTCACGAGCACGTCGTCACCGCCGCCGATCAGCTCCACGATGCTCGACCGCTGCCGCTCGTCGTCCTCGACCACCAGCAGGCTCTTCATCCTGCGCTCGATCAATCCCTCGAGCTCGCCGAACGTCGTCTCGAAAGACTCCTTCGTGGCGAAACGATCGACCTGACCCGCCGCTCCGGCCCTCAACAGCGTCTGACGGCGCGCCGGATCTGCCTCGACGTAGACGGGGATATGGCGCGTCTGTGGGTGGCGCTTCAAGTGGGCGAGGGCGGAGGTCTCGTCGGTCCCGTCGGCGTCACCCGCGAGCACGATGGCGTCGGGCACGAACTCGTGAGCAAGGGCGAGGCCCGACTCGGCCCGCGAGGCCACGAGGCCCTTGAACCCGCGCTCGCGGGCGGCCTCGAGGGCACCGGTAGCTCGATCGGCGTCGGGGCAGACCACCAGCAACACCCGGTCGCCGGAGTTGATGGCGGTGCGATCGTCCGGCACGAAGGGCGCCTCGAGCGCCCACTCGATCGCCGGGGGCCGGCTCTGGGCCACCCCCTGCCCGTTCGCCCGCCCACGCAACGGCGGTTGGGGCTCCGCGGTTTCGGGCGTGGGCTCCACAGATGCCACCGGCTCCGGGTCCACGGCCACGTATTCGAGTGGCAGGTACAGCGTGAACTCGCTTCCCTCGCCCGGCGTGCTCTTCACGTCGAGCTCGCCGCCGAGCAGGCGCGCGATCTCCCGCGAGATCGAGAGACCGAGCCCGGTGCCGCCGTACTTGCGGCTCGTGCCCCCCTCGCCCTGCTGGAAGGCCTCGAAGATCAGCCGTAGCTTGTCCTCGGAGACGCCGACTCCGGTATCCCTCACCGCAAAGGCCACGCGTCCGTCGGGCGCCGGCGCAAGGCGCAGTGTGACCTCTCCGCGGGCGGTGAACTTGAAGGCGTTCGAGAGCAGGTTCTTAAGGACCTGCTGCAGCCGTTGCTCGTCCGTGGTGACCGTCTCTGGGAGCCCCTCCTCCAGCCGCACCTCGAACGCAAGCCCCTTCTCCTCCGCGACGGGCTTGAAGGCGCGCTCCACGAAGTCCCGCACGGCGTCCAGGCCGATCGGCGCCGGACTCACCTCCATCTTGCCGGCCTCCACCTTCGACAGGTCGAGAATGGTGTCGATCAGCGACAGCAGATCGCTGCCCGCGGAGTGGATCGTGCCCGCGTACTCCACCTGCTTCTCGCTCAGGCTGCGGTCCTCGTTGTCCGCCAGGAGCTTTGAGAGGATCAGCATCGAGTTGAGCGGGGTGCGCAGCTCGTGCGACATGTTCGCCAGGATCTCCGACTTGTACTTGGAGGACAGCGCGAGCTGTTCGGCCTTCTCCTCCAGATTGCGGCTGGCGACCTCGATCTCGCGGTTCTTCACCTCGATGTCCCGGTTCTGCTGGCTGAGCAGTGCCGCCTTCTCCTGGAGCTCGGCGTTGGTCTGCTGCAGCTCCTCCTGCTGTGCCTGCAGCTCGCCCGACTGGCTCGTGAGCTCCTGGGCGAGTGACTGCGACTGTTCGAGCAGCCCCTCGGTGAGCACGTTGGCGATGATCGTGTTGAGGCTCACGCCAATCGTCTCCGTGAGCTGCTCGAGAAATTGCAGGTGGACGTCGCTGAACGGAAGGAACGAGGCCAGCTCGATTACCGCCAGCACGTCCTCCTCGAACACCACCGGCAACACGATGATGTTGGCCGGTGTGGCCTCGCCCAGGCCGGAGCTGATCTTGATGTAGTCCTGCGGTGGGTCGGCGATGAGGATGCTGCTCTGCTCCAGCGCCGCCTGGCCCACGAGCCCCTCTCCGAAACCGAAGGAGCTCTGCAGGTGCTCGCCGCCCTTGTATCCGTAGCTCGCGATCAGGCGCAGGTTCTTCGCATCCGAGACCCCCTCGTCCGACTCGGCGAGGAAGAATGCCCCGAGCTGTGCCGAGACCGTCGGAGTGAGCTCGGACATGATCAGCGCCGAGACGGTCTTGAGGTCGCGCTGGCCCTGCATCAGGCCCGAGATGCGCGCGAGGTTGGTCTTCAGCCAGTCCTGGTCGGCGTTCTCCTTCGTCGTGTCGCGCAGGTTGGCGATCATCTCGTTGATGTTGTCCTTCAGCTCGGCCACCTCGCCCTGGGCCTCGACGGCGATCGAGCGCGTCAGGTCTCCCTGGGTCACCGCCGTGGATACCTCGGCGATTGCGCGCACCTGAGTGGTCAGGTTGCCGGCGAGCTGGTTCACGTTCTCGGTCAGCCCGCGCCAGGTGCCGGACACGCCCTCGACCTGTGCCTGGCCGCCGAGCTTGCCCTCGGTGCCCACCTCGCGCGCCACGCGCGTGACCTCGTCCGCGAAGGAGGAGAGCTGCTCGACCATCGTGTTGATCGTTCGCTTGAGCTCGAGGATCTCGCCCTTGGCGTCCACCGTGATCTCGCGCGTGAGGTTGCCGTTGGCGACGGCGGTGGTCACGTCGGCGATGTTGCGCACCTGGTCGGTCAGGTTGCTGGCCATCATGTTCACGTTGTCGGTCAGGTCGCGCCACGTGCCGGAGACCCCCTTCACCTCGGCCTGGCCGCCGAGCTTGCCCTCGGTGCCCACCTCGCGCGCCACGCGCGTGACCTCGTCGGCGAAGGAGGAGAGCTGGTCGACCATCGTGTTGATGGTGTCGGCGAGCTCCGCAACCTCGCCCTTGG
>JBPCJI010000183.1:0-3265 GCA_051005475.1 Thermoleophilaceae bacterium | reverse complement strand
GGATGCCGGCATCCACGATGACGTGCACGCCGGCGCTGTCCACAAAGGTGAGCTCGCGAAGGTCAAGCACGACGAGGCGCGCCTCCGACTGGGCCTCGCGCAACGTCTGCTCGAGCTGTGGCGCGGTCGCCACATCAAGCTCGCCGGCGACATAGACCCAGGCAGCGCCCAGGCCACCGCCGCTCTGCCTGGAGACGAAAGGTCTCGGCGCCGAGCGAGACGGCGCCACATCGGAAACGGACCACGTCTTAAGCACTTGAGACCTCCGGGTCGCGACTGCATCAACGAAACCTCGGAAGTCAATCGGTACTGCCCGCTCCCCATGTAGAGAGAGGCCGACCCCACCGTCATGCCCTCAGACGGAAATTGTAGCGCGGGTGTCAACGCGGGCAGCCGCGGGTCAGGTGGCAGGAGGCGAAGGCCCGCCGACCGGCGCCTCATGCCCGTCGACGAGATCCGTCGGGGCGAGGATGAACACCTCGCACATCAGGTCGGGGTCCTGCTGGTTTCCGCTCATGAAGCCGAGCACCCGTCGCCCGGTGGCCCGCTCGATCACCGACTCGAAGCGGGTGCGCATCAGCTCCTGAAACTCCATCCGCTGCTGGATGACCGCGTCGCCGCGCCCACCATCGAGCAAAGTCTGCTCCACGCGCGTGAAGCCACCGCGCAGGACGCACACCACCAGGTCATCCTGGTAGTAGGCCTTCGTGCGGGTCGGCCCCCGGCCGTAGAACTCCTTCAGCAGGGCGACGAGCCCGTCGGAGATTGCCGTGAGCACGTCGCCATGCGTGCTTGGAGCACTCTGGTGGTCCAGTTGGGTCACCCTGATCGACACCCCGATGATGGCCGGAAGAAAACGCACTTTACCGCAGCGATAGAATGAATGCGAATCGTTCGCTGGGTCTCGCCCTTCGCCTCGCGCGCGGACCACACCGGAGGACGAGAGAGAAGGCCGCAATGCCGGCCCCCACCACCGATCCGCTCACCGGCGACGCCATGCTCGCCGCCGTCACCGACGCGATGGTCGCGCTGCACCGACGCTACTTCCACCGCGAGCCGGTAACGGCCAAGACGCGACTGCTGGGCGGTGACCTGCTCGCCTGCGTGCTCGGCGGCGTCTACACCGACGTCGAGAAGACCATGATCGAGCTACAGCACACCGCGGTCGTCCAGGAGACGCGCAGTGAGTTCCAGAACGCCATGCAGGACAAGTTCATCACCGCGGTCGAACGGGTCACCGGCCGCGAGGTGATCGCCTTCATCTCCAACCATCACGTCGGCCCCGACATGGAGATCGAGCTGTTCATGCTCACGCCTGAGGTCCAGGTAGCGGCTTAGGACCGATCCCCAACAGGGCCTTAGCCTTCTCGCGTGGCTCGAGCGGCCGACCCGCGCCCTGTGTGCCTCGTGACGGGGGTCGTCTCTCCCTACCGGCGCGAGCCCTTCCGCCTGCTGGCCGAGGCAGAGGGCGTGGAGGTGATCGCCTTCGAGGACGCCGGGCCCCCGGTGCCGGGCCTCCCCGTGCGCCGAACCACCCAGGCCGGCGCCGTGCGGCTCGTGGCCTCGGGGCGCTACCGCGCGGTGATCGCGGGGCTCGGTGGCCGGCTGGCGCTGCCGGGGAGCTACCTCGCCGCCCGGGCGAGGGGAGCTCCCTTCGTGCTCTGGGCGACCATCTGGTCGCACCCGCGCACCCCCGCGCACGCGCTCTCCTACCTGCCCACCCG
This sequence comes from Thermoleophilaceae bacterium, assembly GCA_051005475.1. Classification (GTDB taxonomy): domain Bacteria; phylum Actinomycetota; class Thermoleophilia; order Solirubrobacterales; family Thermoleophilaceae; genus JAAYBF01. The sequence continues at coordinate 1,541 of JBPCJI010000183.1, read as the reverse complement.
CCACCTGTACCGGGCTGCGGACGCGGTGATCACCTATGGCGAGCACGTGAGCCGCTACGTGGAGGAGAGGCGCGGCACCCGCGGGCGGGTGTTCGTGGCTCCGCAGGCCGTGGACGTGGCCCACTTTGGATCACCGGTGCCCGCCGCCGCGCGCGCGGCGGCGCGGGAGAGGGCCGCGGGGGCGGGCGCCGAGCTGCTCGTCCTCTTCGCCGGCAGGCTCGAGTGGGAGAAGGGCGTCGAGGTGCTGCTCGAGGCGTGGCGCACCGCCTCGCTCGGCGAGGGCGCGCGGTTAGCGATCGCGGGAGAAGGTCATCTGGCCGGGGCGGTCGCGGCAGCCGTTCCGGGGGCGCGGCTGCTCGGGAGCGTTGCCGCCGCCGAGCTCCCGGCGCTGTACGCAGCCGCGGACGTGCTCGTGCTGCCGTCGATCAGGACCGCAACTTTCACCGAGCCCTGGGGCTTGGTCGTCAATGAAGCCATGCTCCAGCGCACCCCGGTCATCGTCAGCGACGCCGTGGGGGCGGCCGCCGGGGGCCTCGTCAGGGATGGCCGAAACGGCCTGGTATTCCCGGCCGGCGACGCTTCTGCGCTGGCGGCGCGCCTGTCCGTCCTGGCCGCGGACGGCGGTTTGCGCGAGCGCCTCGGGGAGACGGCACGCGAGGATGCGGCCCGGCTCAGCCCCGCCGCGTGGGTCGACGGTGTGCGCGACGCGCTTGCCTCGGTGGGCGCGTCCCGAGGCAGTTGACAGAAGCTTGGCACGCACGCCGCATCCGGTGCTCCGCAACCCCGCGAGCCCGCGGGTGATTGAATAGCGATGAGCTTGCCCGCGAACCCTCCACGCCCCAGGTGTCTCGCCGGGCTGATCCTCACCGCCGCGCTGGCGACCGTGCTCGCGCTGCCGGGGGTGGCATCCGGCGCGGCGTCGCAGGAGTCGATCCTGATGGACGACTCCGAGCTGGTCTTCGGCACCGACCAGAAGGTGGAGGCCACGTTCTCCACCATCCGCAGCCTGGGCGTGGACCGCGTGCGGGTGTCGGTCATCTGGCGGCTCGTGGCGCCCGCGCCGACGAGCAAGACGCGGCCCGCGTTCGGGGCCGGCGGCCCGGCCGACCCGGCGGCCTACCCGCCGGGGGCGTGGGACCGCTACGACCGGATCGTGAACTCCGCTCGCCGCTTCGGCATCGAGATCCTCTTCAGCATCACGGCGCCCGGCCCGTTCTGGGCGAGCTCCCACCCCGCCGGGGAGGACCCGGTGCTCGACCCGGACCCGAAGGAGTTCGGCGCCTTCGTCACGGCCGTCGGCCGGCGCTACTCGGGCTCGTACGCCGACGAGCGGCCCAAGCCCCCGCCGCGCCGCGGCGTTCTCTTTCCTCCACCGCCGCCGCCGCCGCAGCCGCCCACGACGATCCTGCCGCGTGTGAGCATGTGGTCGATCTGGAACGAGCCGAACCAGCCGGGCTGGCTGCGCCCGCAGGCCCGGAACGTGGGGGGCCGCACGATACCCGCCTCGCCGCGCGTCTACCGCGGCCTGCAGGACGCCGGCT
>JBPCJI010000182.1:0-10622 GCA_051005475.1 Thermoleophilaceae bacterium | reverse complement strand
ATCTCCCGTTCCCGCCCGCCGGGCTCCAGCAGCCTTCCGGCGTCGATATCCGCGGCGAGCTCGGGCTCGTAGCGCAGCACTCCTTCCACGCGCAGGACATGAGGCACCAGGTTGTCGGCGAAGATCGTCAGGCGGTCGAGGTCGGTGAACTCGCCCACGCCGGCCAGCGCGAGATCGCTCGGCACGATCTGCGCGCGCTTGAAGAAGCCGTGATCGTCAAAGAACGGCATGCCCGCCGCGAGCTGCTCGGCCAGCCGTTCGGCGGAGCCACCCGCCGCCCCGATCACGGCCAGGGCAGAGCGCTCGCCCATGAACGCGCCGAGGTCACGCAGTGCGCGCGCGTAGAGCTCCATCAGCTCGTGCCCGGGCTCCTGCCCCAGCACGCCCGCCAGCTCGGCGGCATCGAGCGAGCGCAGCCGCTGCGGGGCCCAGCCTCCTTCGGAGCGGAAGCGGTCGGCGAGTGCCCAGGCGACCGTGTGGTAGCCCGAGCAGCCGGAACGCTTGCTCAGCGTCGGGAACCATCCCGATCCGAAGTTGATCGCATCGAGGGTCAGGAGGTACATCGCGACCTGCTCGGGCGAGCCCTCCAGGTAGTGGCACTGCGGGTCGAGCTCCGGTGGCGGCCCCGGCTCGATTGACCCGAGCCGCTCGAGGTCGATGCTCACCCAGCGGGCGTTCTCGGCAACCTGCGCGCAGAAGCGCCTCACCTCGTCGCACAGGCCCATTGCGGCCAGCGTAGGGGGTCCAACCCGGGCGCTGGGTATGACTCGAGGCCCGGCCCGCCGGGCGCGGCCCTATCCTCGGAGGTCGTGACCGTGACGGCCCAGGGAGCCACACCGCCCGCCTCCACCGAGGCGCTGCTCGAAGGGCTCAACGAGCCCCAGCGCGACGCCGTGACCTACGGCGAGGGCCCCCTGCTGATCCTCGCCGGCGCCGGCTCGGGCAAGACGCGGGCGCTCACCCGCCGGATCGCCCATCTGGTGGGCACCGGCGCCGCCCGGCCGAGCGAGATCCTGGCGATCACCTTCACCAACAAGGCCGCGGCGGAGATGCGCGAGCGGGTGGAGCAGCTCGTGGGCAACCGGGCGCGAGCGAGGTGGGTGATGACCTTCCACTCGGCGTGCGCGCGCATCCTGCGCTCGGACGCCGAGCGCCTGGGCTACACGCGCGGCTTCACGATCTACGACGAGGCGGACTCCGTGCGGCTGGTCAAGCAGTGCGTTGAGGAGTGCGGGATCGACCCCAAGCGCTTTCCCCCGCGAGGTCTCAAGCGCCAGATATCCGAGGCCAAGAACCAGCTGCTCGACGCCGAGGCATACCGCCTCAAGGTGGCCTCCTACTTCGAGCAGACGGCCGCCGAGGTGTACGAGGTCTACGAGCAGCGGATCCACTCGATGAACGCGATGGACTTCGACGACCTGCTGATGCGCAGCGTGAACCTGTTCGAGCTGTTCCCCGAGGTGCTCGAGCGCTACCGGCGCTCCTTTCGCCACGTGCTCGTGGACGAGTACCAGGACACCAACCACGCCCAGTACCGCTGGCTGCGGCTGCTGGCCGACGAGCACCGGAACCTGTTCGTCATAGGCGACGACGCACAGTCGGTGTACAGCTTCAGAGGGGCCGATATCTCGAACATCCTCGACTTCGAGGACGACTATCCCGACGCGCACGTCATCAAGCTCGAGCAGAACTACCGCTCGACGCAGACGATCCTCGACGCCGCCAACGCGCTGATCGCCAACAACCGCGCCCAGAAGGCCAAACACCTTTGGACCGACCTCGGAAAGGGGGACCCCGTCCACGTGCGCGAGCTCGAGGACGAGCACGCCGAGGCCCGCTACGTGGCCGGGGAGATCGAGCGCCACGTGGACGGCGGCGGCTCGCGCGACGACGTTGCCGTCTTCTACCGCACCAACGCCCAGAGCCGCGTGCTCGAGGACACGCTCGTGCGCTACGGCGTGGGCTACCAGGTGATCGGGGGCACCCGCTTCTACGAGCGCGCCGAGATCAAGGACGCGCTGGCCTACCTCACCCTGCTGGTGAACCCGCACGACGTCGTGTCGTTCGGGCGGATCGTGAACTCGCCGCGGCGGGGGATCGGTCAGACCTCGCAGGGGAGGATCGCCTCGCACGCCAACACGGTCGGGGAGCCGATCTTCGACGTCGCGATGGCCCCCGAGGACGTGCCGGGGCTGGGCGCCGCCGCGATCAAGGCCGTCGGGCGCTTCATGGAGACGATGGAGCGCCTGCGCGACCGCGCCGCCGAGGCCTCGGTGGGAGACCTGCTCCAGGAGGTGCTCGACGACACCGGCTACTTCGCCACGCTTCAGGCCGAGCGCACGATCGAGGCCCAGGGCCGGCTGGAGAACCTGGAGGAGCTCGTGGGGGTGGCGAGGGAGTACGACGCCACCGCGCGGGGCGGCCCCGCAGCGGGCCGTCCCGCCGGCAGCGGGGATCCCTCCGTCGAGGAGTTCCTGCAGCAGATCGCGCTCTTCTCCGAGCAGGACAACCTGCGTGACGACGAGGGCATCGTCACGCTGATGACCCTCCACAACGCGAAGGGCCTCGAGTACGACGTGGTGTTCATGATCGGCATCGAGGACGGGGTGTTTCCCCACTCGCGCTCGATCGAGGCCGGGGACGTCGAGGAGGAGCGCCGCCTCTGCTACGTCGGCCTTACGCGCGCGCGCAAGGAGCTCTACCTCACCTACGCCCGCACGCGCGCGCTCTACGGCAGCCGCGACTGGAACGTGCCGAGCCGCTTCCTGGGCGAGATACCGGCCGGGCTCACCGACGCCGAGGAGCAGCCGAGCGCGAGATCTGCCGCCTCGACCTGGTCGCGGCCGGCGAGCGGGGTCGGTGGTGCGCCGGGAGCCGGGTTCGGCGGCGCGACCCCGCGCATCGAGCCGAGCCCGGGAGCCACCTTCGCCCTCGGGGACGACGTCACGCACTCGAAGTTCGGCGACGGCGTGGTCACCGGCACCGAGCCCGGCGGCCTGGTGGTGGTGCGCTTCGCGCGCGACGGCGCCGAGCGCAAGCTGATGGCCGACTACGCCCCGTTGAAGAGGCGCTGAGGGTGGCGGATGCGACGATCATCGACGGGCGAGCCGTCGCCGCCGGCGTGCGCGGGCGGGTGGCCGCGGAGGTCGCCGAGCTCAGGGCGATCGGGGTGCAGCCCGGGCTGGCCACGGTGCTGGTGGGCGAGGACCCCGCCTCACAGGTGTACGTGCGCATGAAGCGCAAGGCGTGCGAGGAGGTTGGGATCGCGTCCGTTCATCACGACCTCCCCGCCGAAACTCCAGAGGCCGAGCTGTGCGCGTTGCTCGAGAGCCTCAACGCCGACCCCGCGGTCAGCGGGATCCTGCTCCAGCTGCCGCTCCCCGCCCAGCTCGACGCCGACGAGATGACCGGCACGATCGTGGCGGAGAAGGACGTCGACGGGCTAACGCCGGTCAGCGCGGGTCGCCTCGTCCACGGGCGCGAGGGCCTCGTGCCCTGCACGCCCGCCGGCGTGATGGAGCTGCTCGCCCACGCAGGCGTTCAGCTCGAGGGTGCCCGCGCCGTGGTGATCGGGCGCTCGCAGCTCGTGGGCAGGCCACTGGCACAGCTTCTGCTCGCGGCGAATGCCACCGTCACGCAGTGCCACTCGCGCACGCGTGAGCTCGCCACTGTGTGCAGGGAGGCCGACGTCCTTGTCGCGGCGGTGGGACGGCCCGGCACCGTGACTGCCGACATGGTCCGCGAGGGGGCGGCGGTGATCGATGTCGGGATGAACCGCACCGAGGAGGGCCTGGTCGGCGACGTCGACTTCCCCTCGGTGAGCAGGAAGGCGGGCGCGATCACGCCGGTCCCGGGCGGGGTGGGCCCGATGACGATCGCGATGCTGCTTGCGAACACGGTGCGCGCCGCGCGGCTGCAGCCAGGGGCCGGCTCGGCCGCGCCGATCCACGGGTAGGCTGGCGCGACCGATGGACCTGCGCAGGCTCAGGGCGGGCGAGTGGATCACGGCCGTTGCGGGCGTCGTGCTGGTCGTGGCGCTGTTCCTTCCGTGGTATGAGGTCCCCGGTCGGGGGCGGCTCAGCGCTTGGGAGGCATATTCGATCGTCGACGTCCTGCTGCTGGTGCTCGGGGTGCTCGCCGCCGGACTCCTCGTCGTGACCGCGATCCAGCGCACCGCGGCGGTCGGGATCGCAGCGGACGCGATGCTCACGATCTTCGCGGGGATCGTCGGCGTGATCGCGACGGCCAGGGTGCTCAACCTGCCGGCAGCGCTCGAGCCCGTCGACGCCGACCGGGCGGCGTTTGCCTGGATCGGCCTCCTCTCGGCATACGGCGTGCTCGCGGGAGCGATCCTCGCCATGCGCGACGAGCGCCTCAGCCGGGAGGGGGAGCTCACCGACGCCACCGGGGTCCCGATCGAGGCGGCGCCGGAGATCGAGACACTGCCCGCCCCCCCGCGCACGTGACATTCGAGCGGCTGATCGCGGCCGACGTCGTGGCCATGGTCGCCGCGCTCGCCCTCCTCTTCGTGATGGCGGCCGACTGGTACAGCACGGCAAGCGGCGATGAGGCGCGCCGTATCGAGCGCTTCACCGAACCGCGGGGAGCGCTTGGAGGGGAGGTCCCGCGCGAGGTGGATCGGCGCGCCCGGGCGGTCGCGGAGGAACAGGAGAAGAACGCCTGGCAGCTTCCGGGCACGACCGACCGCGTGATCCTCGGCGGGCTGCTCCTCACGGTGGTGCTGGCGCTTGCCGCGGGCTTCCTGCGCGCCGCCGGCAGACGCTTCCGGCCGCCATGGACCCCCAGCGGCCTTGCCGCCGTGTGCGGCTCCCTGACGGGACTGCTCGTGGGGTACCGCGCCCTTCAGCAGCCCGGTCTCGACGAGGCCACGACCGTCAGGTCCGGCGTTCCGCTCGCGCTCGTCGCGCTCGGCGCGCTGGCGTTCTCCTGTGCCCGGGCGCTGCGCTCCGAGGAGGCGGGCACCGCGTGGCGAGATCCCGCCGCCGCGGGGCCGCCCATAGAATCGAACCGATGATCGACCGCGACCAGGTACTGCATGTGGCCCGCCTGGCACGGCTGCGGCTGACCGACGAGGAGGTCGAGCGGATGGCGGGCGAGCTCTCCAGCATCCTCGACCACATCGAGAAGATCGGTGAGCTGGATCTCGAGGAGGTGGCTCCCACCGCGCACGTGGTCGAGCTCGAGAACGTGCTGCGGCCCGACGAGCCCCGCCCGAGCCTCCCGCGCGAGCGCGCGCTCGCACAGGCGCCCGACACGGATGGCGTCGGCTTCCGGGTGCCCAGCCCCGGCGCGACCGGGGAGGCCCCAAAATGACGATGGAGTCGGTGCGCAGCCGGCTGGTCGAGAAGCGCCGCTGGTCTGCCTACCTGCTCACCTTCGAAGGCCATGAGGCGCTCGGCGCCTTCCTCGAGATCGAGGAGGACATGCCCGCGCCCGACTACTGGCGCCTGCTCGGCGACGCCTGGACGGCGGCGGACTCGGTGGCCCCGAACCTGGACACCTGGCGGCGGCTGTTCTCCAGCCCGCTCCCCCACAGGGACCACCTGATGAGGGAGTCCGAGCGTCCGCTGCTCGCCGCCCTCCCGGATGAGGTCACCGCCTACCGTGGCCACAGCCACGAGGGCGGCGCGCGCGGTCTGGCATGGACCCTCTCGCGCGAGAGCGCCGAGAAGTTCGCGCACCAGTTCGCTACCTCCACGGACATGGGATATCCGACGGGAGATCCGCTCCTGGCCACCGTGGTGGTGCCGCGCGCGGCGATCCTCGGGCTGTTCCAGGATCGGCGGGAGGGGGATGTCGTGATCCTCGACCTGCCCGCGGATGTCCATGTCGAGCCGCTCTAGGGCACGCACGCCGGGCGTATGAGCCATGCCATCCTCGAGCTGAGCGCGGCGCAGGCCGCCGAGCGAATCCGCGCGGGCGAGCTGGCGGCTGCGGAGGTCTTCGCCGCCTACCGCGACCGCGCGGCCGCAGAGCAGCTCGGAGCCTTCCTGTGGGTGGCGGAGCAGGCGCCGGATGCGGTCGCCGAGGTCGCCGAGGGCCCGCTCGCGGGAGTGCCCTTGGCCGTGAAGGACCTCTTCTGCGTCGAGGGCGTGCCGAGCGCTGCCGGCTCGAGGATCCTCGAGGGCTACCGCCCTCCGTATACCGCCACCGCCGTCGAACGGCTGCTCGCCGCGGGCGCGGCGGTGCTCGGCAAGACGAACATGGACGAGTTCGCGATGGGCTCCTCCAACGAGAACTCGGGCTTTGGCCCCGTGCGCAACCCCTGGGATGAGACGCGGGTGCCCGGCGGGTCGAGCGGAGGCTCGGCGGCCGCCGTTGCGGCGGGGCTGGCGCCGTGGGCGATCGGCACGGACACGGGTGGCTCGATCCGCCAGCCGGCGTCGCTCTGCGGGATCGTCGGGATGAAGCCGACCTACGGGGCGGTCTCCCGCTACGGGATGATCGCGTTCGCCTCCTCGCTCGACCAGGCGGGACCGCTCACCCGCGACGTGACCGACTGCGCGCTGCTGCTGCGGCACATGGTCGGCCCCGACCCGTGTGACTCCACCTCGACCGGCCTTCCCGAGCAGGTCCGGCTGCCCACGACCGAGCGCCTCGACGGGGTGCGCTTCGGCATCCCGCCCGAGCTCACCGGGGCGGGTGTGGAGCAAGGGGTGAAGGTGGTCTTCGACGCGACCGTCGAGCGAATCGAGGAGCTCGGCGGGACGGTCGAGCCGGTCGCCCTCCCGCACGCCGGTCACGCGATCGCGGCCTACTACGTGATCGCGCCCGCCGAGGCCAGCGCCAACCTCGCCCGCTACGACGGCGTGCGCTTCGGCCCGCGCGCCGGAGGCGGAGATCTGCTCTCCCTCTACGAGGAGACGCGGGAGGAGGGGTTCGGCACGGAGGTCAAGCGGCGCATCATGCTCGGCACCTACGCGCTCTCCTCGGGCTACTACGAGGCCTATTACGGCCGCGCCCAACGGGTGCGCACGAAGATAGCCGACGACTTCCGGGCGGCCTTCGAGCGCGTGGACCTGATCGTCACCCCCACCTCCCCGACGGTGGCCTTCGGCCTCGGTGAGCGCACCGAGGACCCGCTGGCGATGTACCTCTCCGATGCGCTCACCGTGCCGATGCCCCTCGCCGGGCTGCCGGCGATCTCGATCCCCACGGGCATGTCGGGCGGTCTGCCCGTGGGCTTTCAGATCGCCGGGCCGGCCTTCAGCGAGAACCGGATCCTCGAGTCCGCCTACGCGATCGAGCGGGCGGTCGGCTTCGACGGAGCGCCGCCGCGTGGCTGACACCGACGCGGTCGCCGAGCGCGCCTACGAGCCGGTCATCGGCCTCGAGATCCACGTCCAGCTCAAGACGCGCACGAAGATGTTCTGCGGCTGCGCGCTGTCCTTCGGCGAGGACCCCAACACCCGCACGTGCCCGGTGTGCCTCGGCCACCCCGGCACGCTTCCGGTCACCAATGCCGAGGCGGTGCACTTCGCGTTGATGATCGGGATGGCGCTCGAATGCGAGCTCGCGCCACGCTCGATCTTTCACCGCAAGAACTACTTCTACCCAGACCTGCCCAAGGGCTACCAGATCTCCCAGTACGACATCCCGCTGGCGCGCAACGGCCGGCTGGGAGCGATCCGCGTCCACCGGGTGCACCTGGAGGAGGACGCCGCCAAGCTGGTGCACGCCGGGGCCTCGGGGCGGATCCACTCGGCCGAGGCCAGCGTGGTGGACTTCAACCGCGGCGGCACCCCGCTCGTGGAGATCGTGACCGAGCCCGACGTGCGCTCTGCCTCCCAGGCAAAGGAGTGGCTCGAGCTGCTGCAGGCCACGCTGCGGCGCCTCGAGGTTTCCGACGTGCGGATGGAGGAGGGCTCGCTGCGCTGCGATGCCAACGTGTCGATCCGGCCCGCGGGCGAGGCCACGCTCGGGACGAAGACCGAGCTGAAGAACATGAACTCGTTCCGCTTCCTCGAGCGCGGGGTGAACGCCGAGATCGCCCGTCAGGAGGAGATCCTGCGCTCGGGTGGCGGGGTCACCCAGCAGACGCTCCACTACGACCCCGCCACGGGTGCGCTGAGCCCGTTGCGCTCGAAGGAGGAGGCCCACGACTACCGCTACCTGCCCGAGCCCGACCTGGTGCCGCTCGCCCCGACCGAGGCGATGCTCGAGCGCGCGCGGGCCGCGCTGCCGGAGCTGCCGGCCCAGCGGGGCGAGCGCCTCGAGCGCGAGTACGGCCTGCCCCCCGACGCCGCGAAGCTGCTGGCCTTCCGGACCGAGCTGGGGGACTTCTACGAGGCCACCGTGAAGGCGGGCGGTGCAGGGGCGGACGCCCGGGCGATCGCCAACTGGGTGACCGGCGAGCTGCTGGCGCGGCTCGGCGACGCCGACCCCGACCCCGCGGAGTCCAAGGTGGAGCCCTCGGCGCTTGCCGCACTGGTGGCAATGGTGACCGAGGGCGCCGTCGCGCAGTCTGCCGCCAAGGAGGTGCTGGACGCTCTCGTGGCGGATGGCGGCGACCCGCGGGCGATCGTCGAGGCCAAGGGCCTCGCGCGCGCGGGCGGCGACGAGCTCGTGCAGGTCGTGGAGCGCGCGATGGCCGCGCAGGCCGATGCCGTCGAGAAGATCAGGGCCGGCAACGAAAAGGCGATGGGGGCGATCGTCGGGGCCGTGATGCGCGAGACGAAGGGTCGCGCGGACGGGGGGGAGGTCCAGCGCCTGGTGCGGGAGCGGATCGGCGACCGGTCGTGCTGAGCCTGCCGTCGTGGTGCCGGGGCGGGCGGTCGCCGTGCAGGGCGACGCCATCGATGCGATCAAGGAAGGCAAAGCCGCCGTGACCCACCTGAGTGCCTGTGGTGGTACACTGCCCGGCTGTGCCCACAGACCATCCGCGCACCCAGGTGACCATCGATCCGGAGCTCGCGTCGGCGCTGGAGCGCCTCGGCTGGACGAGGCAAGGCAGTCGTGCGCGCGTGCTGCGCGACCTCGCACTCGAGGGGGCGCGGGCCCGGCTCGCGGCCGCCGAGCGCGAGGCCGCGGGACGGGAGTACCTGCGGGGTATCGCCACCGGCGAGGTTCATTACGACTTCGAGGCGCTGGCCGAGATTCACGCCTCCCGCGGCGCCCATCTCGAGGCATGAGCCGGCATGGCCGTCGCGGGTGCGCCCCTCGTCTTCGATACGTCGGCCTGGCAGCGTCAACGGGAGCCGGAGGCACGCTCCCGCTGGCTCGAGCTACTGGACGCCGGCCGGCTTGCCCTGTGCCCCGTGGTCGCTTTGGAGCTCTGCGCCGCCGCTCGCGACGAGGATGAGCGGGCCCGGCTGGAGGCCGCCCTGGGAACGCTCGAGGCCCACGCGCCCGTGACCGAGCGCGCGGGCGATGCCGCCCGCTCGGCACTGCGCGACCTGGGTGCCCAGCGCCGGCTTCCGGCGGCCGACTACCTCATCGCCGCGGCTGCCGCGCAACGCGGCTTCGGAGTCCTGCATTACGACCGGCACTTCGACCTCCTGTGTGAGGCGCTTGGCATCGAGAGCGTCTGGCTGGCCCCGCGTGGACTGCTCGGCTGACTGGCCTGCCGCGTCAGCCGGTCTCGAACAGCTCGTCGAGCGCAACCGCGAAACCGGGCAGCAGCGGCGATTGGAGCGCCTCGCCGCGGCCGAGCTCGAGCGCAACGTCGAATCTCGAGACGGGGGGCCGTGAGCGGCGGAAGGCCAGCACCTCCGCGGCGGCAGTGTCCACCAGCCACAGCTCCGGTAGCCCGTGGCGCTCGTAGGTGGACTTCTTGGCGCCGATGTCATAACGCCAGGTGGAGGCGGAACGGACCTCGATCGCGAGGTCCGGCCGGGGGTAGGGGGGAGGCGAATGCACGTCGATCGCGCGGGCTGCCGCGTACCAGGAGATGTCCGGTGCAAAGACGTTGAGCTCGTCGAGCTTCACGTCGAGCGGGATGAAGACACTGCCTCGGTGCTCGGATTCCCTCGTCCATGAGGTGAGGGCGTAGAACAGCTTTCCCTGTGCGAGGTTGTGGAGCGCTGTCGGCTCGCTCACGACCAGCTCACCGTTCACGAGCTCCTGCCCGCGCAGGTCTTCGCTGAAGGGTCGCGCCAGGAACTCGCCCGCGCTCATCCGTTGCTGCACCTGCATGGCCGTCATCGTAGACCCCCTTTCCGCCGGCGTTCACGCAAGGTGAAGGGTCTGCCGACCGAAGTTTGGCCCCCGCCCTTCCTGCTGCCTACCATGAAGCCATAACCAACTTGCACGGAAGGAACGGGCATGCCGAGACTGTTGAGGATGGACGTGAGCGGGCACTCCACGCTTGCCGAGTGGACGCGAGGGGACCAGGCGGCCTTCGACGTCGCCGCCGAGGCGTTTCGCGAGCAGCTCGACTCTGGCTACATCGGCGTGCTGGACCAGGGCAACGGTGAGGCGATGCAGATCCGTGACCTGCCCCGCGATGCCGAGCTCGTGATCATGCGTCGCCCCATCGCCGGCGGGTAGCCGAGCGTGGCCACGGAGATGGGCGCCCCCGCCTTCCCAGAGCTCGCGGCGCCGGCACTGGCCGAGCTGGGACAGGTCCCCTGGAAACAGCGCACGGATGCCCGCTTCCTGCG
>JBPCJI010000181.1:0-3517 GCA_051005475.1 Thermoleophilaceae bacterium | reverse complement strand
TCGGCTTCGCGCAGGAGGGGCCGCCGGCGGCGCAGGTCGAGCGGGTCGAGGTCTTCGAGGAGGAGCCCGAGGGGCTGACCGGATTCGAAACGCGCTGACGCCTCGGCCCGGCGGCGGACGAGCGATGGAGCTCGACCATCCGTCCCCTGGCCTACGCTGGATCGATGGGCGACAGACCTGTCATCTGGACGGCGGGGCACTCGAACCACACCTTCGAGAAGTTCACCGAGCTGCTCGCCGAGGAAGCCATCGGCGTGGTCGTGGATGTGCGCTCGTATCCCTACTCGCGCTTCGCCTCTCGCTTCAACCGCGAGCAGCTGGCCGCCGGCCTGAGCGCGGCGGGGATCAGGTACCTCTACCTGGGCAAAGAGCTTGGAGGCCGTCCGACCAGTAACGACCACTACGACGCCGAAGGCCGCGCCATCTACGGCTTGATGGCGAAGGAGCCAGCTTTTCGCGCGGCGATCGCACGGGTACTGCGGGGAGCTGCAGAGCATCGAGTCGCGCTCGTCTGCGCGGAGGCCAGGCCGCAGGAGTGCCACCGGCGGCTGCTCGTGGGCAAGGTGCTCACCGACCGCGGCGCGGTGCTGCGCCACATCCTGCCGGCCGGGCACGTCTCCGCGGAGACGGCGGTCGAGGTCGGCGCCACGGGCGATCAGCCCTCGCTCTTCGGCGAGGGCGAAGAGGCAGCGTGGACATCTGCGCGACCCGTTTCACACAGGCGGCGGGTGACTCACTTGAACCCATATCTGGTCTAGACTTGGACCTATGTCAGCCGCACAGACCGTCCGCGAGGCACGCCACCGTCACGGCGTCAGCCAGCGATCGCTCGCGTACCGCTCCCGAACCAGCCAGACGCACATCAGCCGAATCGAACGGGGAGAGGTCTCGCCCAGCGTCGAGACACTCGATAGGTTGTTGCAGGCCCTCGGGGAGCAACTGAAGCTGTCCGCCGCGCCGGGTCCGCGCGGCAACGCCACCGTCGCTGAGCTCCGCGCAGACTACGAGCGGCTGACGCCGGGAGAGCGGATCGTGCAGGCCGCCGAACTCTCGCACGCACTCACGACGATCGCCGCCGGCACTCGGCCTTGAGTTCCACCGGCGGCGAGTCCGATGCCGCTCCCGAGCCCCCGCTCAGGCCGCTCGAGCTGCTGGGTGAGCTGGTACGCCACGGCGTCGAGTTCGTGGTGATCGGTGGTTTCTCGCTCGCCGCTCACGGGGTCATCAGGGCGACGAAGGATGTCGACATCGTTCCCGATCCCAGCGAGGAGAACCTGGCGAGACTGATGGGAGCCATGGCCGCGCTCAAGGCCGAGCCGCTCGCGATCGGCGACTTTCATCCCAACGAGCTGCTCGAGCTGACCGTCGAGAACCTCGCGGCGGGCGGCAACTGGCTCCTGCGAACCGATCTGGGGCGACTCGACGTCATGCAGTACGTGCAGGGAATGAAGAGCTACGGACAGCTGCGCGCCGAGGCCATCGTCCCGGAACTTCCCGGCATGAACGCCGCCCCGGCTTTCGCCGGTTACGAGGACCTCATTGCCATGAAGCAGGCCGCCGGCCGTGAGCAAGACCTTCGCGACATCACCGAGCTCGAGCTCGCGCGCGCCGGCCGCAACGCCGGACCGACGTGAGTCGAGGCGCAAGCCCAAACCGCTTCAGAGCTCTGAAGGCCCCACCACGAATCCGAGGCGCTCCGCGCCACGCCGGAGCCTGCGATCAAGCGTGAGCAGCCGGCAGTGGAGCAAGCGCGCGAGCGCAAGGTACTCGGCGTCGTAGGTCTTGGCGAGCCCCAGCTCGTTCGCGATCGCCCACGCTTCCGGGCCGAGATCCGGACGCTCCACGCGCTCCACGGGACAGTCCTCGAGGCGCAGGCGGGCGCTCTCGGCATCGCGCGCGTCGATCTCACCACGCCAGGCCGTCTCGTGGATGGCCGACCTCGCCTCTGACCACATCAGGCCCGGCGCGGCCAGCTTCTCCGAGCCAAGCTCGGCGAACCCGTCGGCGGCCGCACACGCGCGCACGGCCACGCTCGCGTCGATCACCAGCATCAGCGCCTACGCACCAGCATCAGCGCCTGCGCACCAACATCAGCGCCCGCGACGCGAGCGGTGCAGCACGGCCACCCAGTCCGGCTGCGCTCGCCCGGAGGCAAACGTCTTCCAGCGATCCGGCACCGGGAGGGACACTCCGTCCTCGGCAAGCGCCTCCAGATCGGCCTTGTCGTTGACGGCTTCCGCCAGCACCGCGCCCGGCGGCCGGGCCATCAGCTCGACCAGGTTGCCGGCGGGGTCACGCACGTATGCCCGCGGCGAGCCCCAGTGCTCGGTGCGCGGCTCCGGCTCGGCGCCGGCCTCGCGCAGGGAGGCCAGCGTGCGCTCGTAGTCCTCGAGCACCACGGCCACGTGGCCGTTCGGGAGCGCCACCGGGTGATCGACCCACATCAGGTGGATCTGGGTGGGGCCGTGCTCCATCCACGCCGCGCGATCGGCGAGCGAGGGCGGCGGGTCGATCCGCTCGAAGCCGAGTAGCGCCCAGAAGGCCACGCACTCCTGCGCCTGCTCGCGGCGCAGCTCGAGTGTCACGTGCTGGACCATCAGCGTCGTGGGCACTCCTGCCTGCCCGTGTCAACCAGCTCGAGATGGGCGGTCCGGATCCGCCCGAGTGAGTGGGGCTCGCTCCAGCCCCGCCCGGGACGCGCGGTCGGTTTCCCGGCATCGGGCACGGGTAGAAAGCTCGCCATGAACCTCAATCGAAGCACAGCCCTCGTGACCGGTGCCAACCGCGGCATCGGCCGCGCGATCGCAGGCGAGCTGGCGGGCCGCGGGGCAGAGGTCCTGGCGGGCGTGCGGGAGCTCGACGCATCGCACGCGGTGGATGGGGGCGCCTCGCTGAGCACCGTGCACGTGGATCTCTCGAGCCCCGGCTCGATCGAGTCCTCGGTGGAGGAGCTCGGCGGTCGGCGCATCGACATCCTCGTGAACAACGCGGGCGTCTTCATCGGCGGGCTGTTCGAGGGCCAGGAGGTCGAGCGGATCTACGAGCTGCTGCAGGTGAACCTGGCGGGGCCGATCCACCTGACGCGGCTGCTGCTGCCCCAGATGCTCGAGCGCGGGTCGGGCAAGGTCGTGATCAACTCATCGATCATCGGCCACGCGCCGTTCCCCGGCGCCACCACCTACGCCGCCTCCAAGGCGGGGCTCGTGGGCTTTGCCCAGTCGCTGCGGCGCGAGCTCGAGCAGACCGAGGTCTCCGTGCTCGAGCTGGTCACGCCCGGTGTGGACACGGACATGATGGATGAGGTGAAGCGCACGCTCGAGGGCCACGTGGACTCATCGAACTGGGGCGGCGTCGAGCCCGAGGAGTGGGCAGAGCAGGTCGTCGACGCGATCGAGAACGACGAAGACCAGCTCAACCCAGGGGGAAGCGAGCGGTTTGCCAAGCTCTCTCCGAAGTGGCTGCTCGACGCGGCCGCAAAGCGCGGCTTTGACCGCTAGTCCGGCGGGATGTTCTGGTT
>JBPCJI010000180.1:0-5176 GCA_051005475.1 Thermoleophilaceae bacterium | reverse complement strand
TCCGTCGGTCCCTGGTTCGAGTCCAGGCCGGCCCACTAGGAAAGACCTGCACAGAGCCACATCTGTGGGGGTCGGCTCTTGTGAGAGGCGCTAGCTGTTCCACCAATGGCGGTGCCGCAGCGAACTTTGCTGCGCGCTCTGAACTGGCTCGGTCGCCGGTTACCCTCCGGCCCGGAGCACTAGCTTAGCTCGGCCGCGAGAAGGGACTGGCGGGCCGTTCTTGCGGCTCGCCGTCCAGATCGATGTCCACGAACTCGTTGTAGAAGGCGATCCGGTCACGGATCGGCTCGACCTCACGCTCCGGCTCGAAGTAGGTCCAGGCGATGTCGTCGCGCTCGCCTGAGGAGAACGTCGAGGCGCGGCCCTTGTAAGCGCAGGTCGTGCGTGTTTCGCTCGGCTTCAGCAGGTCCATGCTCACGTCCTCGCGCGGGAGGTACCAGCGCGTCGGCAACCCGGTCTCGAACAGCGCGAGTGGACGGTCGGACTCCGCCAGCGTCTCGCCGTCGAGCGTGACCTTCACATGGCGCGAGCTACGGTTCACGTCGAGACGGTGGAACGGGTCGCGCGGGTGGCCTATCACCGGCTCGTCCTCCTCGAGCCATTCCTCGAGCGCGCCGAAGTGAAAGGCCACGAGGCCCTTCAGCCGCTCCATGCCGGCGATCGGCTCAGGGTAGGTCCAGGCCGCCTCCTCGACCTCGCCGAGGGCGTAGTAGCGGCTGTCGCCCTTCCATGGACAGTGCGTCGTGTGCCCGGCCTCCCGCAGCAGGTCAGTGCGCACGTCCTCCTCCGGGAAGTACCAGACCGGGAGGACGCGAGACTCGTGCAGCATGTGCACGCGCTTCGAGTCGACGACGGTCTCACCGTCCTTCATGCCGCGCACGCGGCGCGGGATCACGTCTAGGAAGATCGCGGCCTTCTCGGGCGTGTCGAAGTTGAAGCTGCCCGCCGGCGCATGGCCGAAGGGACCGGTGCCCATCGTGAGCGACATGCGTTGCTGAGACTACTGCGCGGCCTCGGAGCTAGCCGGATCTCTTATCTGCCGGTCGGGATCGCACGTTGCGCAGCTTCACCGCAAGGACGTTGCGCCGTGGTTCGCTCACTGGGGTGGACCCTCGCTGGCGGCCCGCAGGGCGGCGGCGAACGCATCGTACGCCGGCTGCCCGAACAGCCAGAAGCGTGCCTCGATGACCGTGGGGTGCTCGGCCATCGCCTCGCGGGCGGCGCGGATGGCGATCGGCGCGGCCAGCCCGACGGGATAGCCGTAGATGCCCGTGGAGATGGCCGGGAAGGCCACGCGCGCGCAGCCTTGCCCGGCGGCGAGCTGGATCGAGCGCTTGTGGCAGGAGCTCAGGAGCTCGGGCTCACCGTGGTCGCCGCCGCCCCACACGGGCCCCACCGGGTGGATGACCCAGCCGACCGGCAGGCGGTGGCCGCCGGTCACCTTCGCGTCGCCGGTGTCACATCCGCCCAGCGCCCGACATTCCTCGAGCAGTGCCGGCCCGGCCGCCCGATGGATCGCCCCGTCGACGCCGCCGCCTCCGAGGAGGGACCGGTTCGCGGCGTTGACGATGGCGTCGGCCCCGTCGTCCTGCGTGATGTCCCCGAGGTGCAGGGTGATCTCCACGGCCTGACGGTAACGTCCCAGGCGCGCCGATGCCGGAGCCGAGCCTCAGCTCACACCCAGCGGACCCACCCCGACGACGCCGCCCACGCCAGTTATGACTCGCGCGCGCAGGGCGGTCGCCATCGCGCGCGCTTTCGCGGTCACAGGGTGACCTTATCGATGTCGATCAGGCTGTCGTGAGCATCACGCTGCGGCGGGCCGGTGGCGGTGAAAGCGCCAGCCGCGAGGTGGCACTCGGCCGTCTCTTGATCCGGAGTGGGGCCTAGCGGGAGAACTTCTTGCTGCGCCGAGCGGGCGTGGAGTCGGTCCGCCCGTCCGGGCGCCGGGTGTTGAAGAAGTTGGGCAGAGCGGTGTTCGGGCCCTCAGGATATCCGGCGCTGCCCGGCAGTCCCTCAGATCCACCGCTGGTGTACGACCGCGGCTGCGACGTGGTCTGCCTGGCGGGCTCGGACCTCCTGGAGGGCGCGGACGTGCCCCTGGGAGATGTGGTCTTGGCCTTCTTGTCCCTTCTGAGCTTCACTTGGCTACTCCTCGTGTTAGTGAACCATGTCCGGCGTGCATCCGGCGCGGAATCCTAGTCTCGGGGAAGCGGCCCGGCAAGCTCCCAAGCGCCGCCGGAACACAATGTGGCGGTTGAGGGGATACACCCGCTGGCCGAAGAGGGGGTCAGCCTGGCCGATCGCGGTATGAGTACCGGTGGGGCGAAGCCGTGCCCCTGGAGCCGCTCCCGCGGCGAGATGGTCTCGCCCCGCACGCGGATGGCGGGGGCACTCGCCCGCGCCCGTGAGGGCGGTCCGGGGGGCCGCTCCCTAACCTCGGGCCGGCATGGTGGCGAGGCAGACTCCGTGGTGGCGTTCCGGCGTCGTGTACCAGGTCTACCCACGCTCGTTTGCCGACTCGAACGGCGACGGCGTCGGCGACCTCGCGGGCGTTACGTCGCGGCTCGATCACCTCGTCGATCTCGGGGTCGACGTGGTCTGGCTCTCACCCTTCTACCGCTCGCCGATGGCCGACTTCGGCTACGACGTGAGCGACTACACCGACGTGGACCCGACCTTCGGGGCGCTCGCCGACGCCGACGCGCTCTTGGAGGGTGCCCACGCCCGCGGGCTGCGCGTGGTGTTCGACTGGGTGCCAAACCACACCTCGGACCAGCACGAGTGGTTCCTCGCCTCGCGCTCGAGCCGCGCCGACCCCAAGCGCTCGTGGTACGTCTGGCGTGACCCGGAACCCGGCGGGGGCCCTCCCAACAACTGGATCTCTGCGTTCTCCCTCCACGGCAAGCGCCCGTCATGGACCCTGGACGAGCAGACCGGGCAGTTCTACCTGCACTCCTTCCTCCCCGAGCAGCCCGATCTCAACTGGGAGCACCCCGCGGTGGCCGAGGTCATGCGCGAGGTCCTGCGCTTCTGGCTCGACCGCGGAGTCGACGGGTTCCGCATCGACGTGGCGCACGCGCTCGGCAAGGACCCGGCGCTCGGTGACAACGAGCCCGGTCGGCGCCACGACCAGGACTGGCCCAATGTTCATCCGCGGCTGCGGGCGATCCGCCGGGTGCTCGAGGAGTACGAGGGCGACAGAATGGCGGTCGGTGAGGTCTACCTGCTCGACCAGGCCGAGCTTGCTCCCTACGTCAGGACCGGCGACGAGCTGCACCTCGCGCACAACTTCGCCTTTCTGAACCTGCCGTGGTCCGCGGCGGGATTCCGCGCGATGGTCGACGAGTTCGAGCAGCTCGCGGGACCCGGCGCCTGGCCTGCGTGGTGCCTCGGAAACCACGACCATTCGCGCATCGCAAGCCGCTATGGCACCGGCCCGGCCCGGGTCGCGGCGATGCTGCTGCTGACGCTGCGTGGCACGCCGTTCCTCTTCCATGGAGACGAGCTGGGCCTCACCGACGTGGAGATCCCGCGCGACCGGGTGGTGGACGTGGACGGGCGCGACCCCGAGCGCTCGCCTGTCCCATGGGAGCCTCCCTCGAGCGCCGGCCCCGGCGCGGGCTTCACCACGGGGGAGCCGTGGCTGCCGATCACACCGGATGCCGAGAAGGTCGCGGCCTCCGTTCAGGCGGGCGACCCCGAGTCGATGCTCGCGCTCTACTGCGAGCTGCTGGCGCTTCGCCGCACCACCCCTGCGCTGAGCGGGGGCTCCTACCGGGCCCTCGAGGCGGGCGAGGGCATCTATGCCTATCAGCGTGGGGGAGACGTGGCCGTGGCGCTCAACTTCGCTCCGGAGCCTCGGCCGGTGCGCGCAAATGGCCGGGGGTCGCTGCTGGCCTCCACCCGTCCCGCCGGACCGCGCGGCACGGAGGTAGACCTCGCCACCCTGGTCCTCGAGGCGGACGAGGGCGTCATCGTCGCACTCGGCTAGGGCGCCAGCCGCCTGCCGGGCCTGCGCACGCGCAACCAGCGGAAGTCGTGCGGCTCGAGGGAGAGCTTCACGCGCCCTCCGTCGAGCTCGTGCACGTCGGAGCTGAACAGGTCGATCAGGGCCTCGGCGTCGTCGGGGCGGTCGAGCTTGATCGTGACCCGGGCCTTCTTCCCGCCCAGCTCGTGCACCGCCACGATCGTCGACTCCTCCCAGTCGCAGCGGTGCACCAGCACCGACTTCGCACCGCCGTCGAGGACCTCGAGCGTGCCAAAGCCGATCTCGGGACATTCGCGCCGGCGGCGGATCAGCCGCTCGAACCAGTTGAGCAGGGAGCCGTGCTCGCGGCGCTGGCGGGTCACGTTGACCTTCGCGGGCCCGAACTGCGGGTCCTCGGTCACCGGCCGGCACAGTGCGTCCGCGACGGGAACGGTGGAGAACCCGGCGTTGGGCTCCTCTGACCACTGCATCGGCGAGCGCACGCTGAGGCGCCCCTCGATCGCCAGGTTCTCGCCCATCCCGATCTCCTCGCCGTAGAAGAGCACGGGTGTGCCCGGCAGCGAGAAGGCCAGGCTGTAGACCATCCGGATCGCCTTTTGATCTCCATCGAGCATCGGCGGCAGGCGCCGGCGCAGTCCCCGGCCGTAGAGCTGCAGCGACTCGTCGGGACCGAACGCGGCGAACACCTCCTCGCGCTCGGATTTGGAGAGCTTGTCCAGCGTGAGCTCGTCGTGGTTGCGAACGAAGCGCCCCCACTGGCAGTCGGTGGGTATCTCAGGCGCCTCCCGCAGCGCCTTGCGCAGCGGCTCGGCCTCGCCGCGGGCGAGCGCAAGGTACATCGCCTGCATGCCGATGAAGTCGAAGAGCATGTGCAGCTCGTCGCCGTCCTCGTCGCCGAAGAACTCCCGCGCGGCCGGTGCCTCGAGGTTCACCTCGCCCAGCAGCATCGCCTCGCCGTTGCGGCGCGAGGCGAAGGCGCGCAGGTCGCGCATCAGCTCGTGCGGGTCCACCATCGCGCCGTCGGGCAGGCCCATCGGCTCGAGCATGAAGGGCACGGCGTCCACACGGAAGCCGGAGAGCCCCTGCTCGAGCCAGAAGCCCATCACCTGCGCGATCTCGTCGCGCACTGCCGGATTGGCCATGTTCAGGTCGGGCTGGTGGGAGTAGAAGCGGTGGAGGTAGAAC
>JBPCJI010000179.1:0-15662 GCA_051005475.1 Thermoleophilaceae bacterium | reverse complement strand
GGTGCTCGACGGCCAGGACCTCTTCCCGGACAACTGGATCTACATCCACGAGCCCGACGTGATGGTGGGCCGGATCCAGAACTTCCGCTCCTGGAGTCCCTGGATGGTGCCGGACCCCGACAAGGCGTGCGTGGGACTCGAGTACTTCTGCTTCGCCGGCGACGAGCTGTGGGAGACCGACGACGAGAAGCTGGTGGAGCTCGCCGTGCGCGAGCTCGAGCAGCTAAGGCTGGCACAGCCGGAGATGCTCGAGTTCGGCTTTGCCACCCGGGTTCCGAAGGCCTACCCGATGTATGACATGGACTATGCCGACCGCATCAAGGCCATCCGTGGCTGGCTCGACGGCATCGAGAACCTGCAGCAGGTGGGACGCAACGGGCTGCACCGCTACAACAACTCCGACCACTCCATGCTCACCGCCATGCGCGCGGTGGACAACCTTGTGAAGGGCACGGATCACGACATCTGGGCGGTGAACGCCGAGTCGGTCTACCACGAGGAGGAGAAGCAGGACCAGCAGCAGCCCTATATCGGGGCCCCGGAGACCAAGGCTCAGGCGAAGCCTCTGCACGAGTAGCGGCCCGGGCGTCGATTCGCACGTTGGTAAGGTTGACTCGCGAGTCAATTGCGGCTCGGCACTCCCCTCGAATGGGCTCCACCTCAGCTACCGAGACCGACGCGCGCCACCTCCGGCGAGCGGTCGAGCTGGCACAGCAGGCCCGCGGGCACACCAGCCCCAACCCGCTCGTGGGAGCGGTGATCGTTAAGGGGGGGCGCACGATCGGCGAGGGGTTTCACGCGGCGGCGGGGGAGCTCCACGCGGAGGCCGCGGCGCTCGCAACCTGCGGCGAGGATCCGGCAGGGGCGACGATGTACGTCTCGCTCGAGCCCTGCTGCCACGAAGGCCGAACGCCGCCGTGCACCGATGCCATAGTGGCTGCCGGAATCGCTCGTGTGATGGTGGCGTCAGACGACCCCTCGTCCAAGGCAGCCGGCCGGGGCCTCGGCATCCTGCGTGACGAGGGCGTCGTGGTCGAGACCGGGGACGGGGAGGTCGCCCGCGCGGCGCGTCTGATCAACCAGCCCTTTCGCAAGCATGCGCGCACCGGCCGTCCGCTGGTGATCTTCAAGTCGGCGATGACGCTCGACGGCAAGGTGGCCACGCGCACCGGGGACTCGCAATGGATCTCGGGCGAGTCCAGCCGCGCGCGCGCCCACCGCTGGCGCTCGGAGTGCGACGCCGTCGCCGTGGGCATCCACACCGCCGTCACCGACGACCCGCTGCTCACGGCTCGCCTCGAGGGCGTCCGGCGCCAGCCGAGCCGCGTCGTGTTCGACTCCGAGGCGAGCCTGCCGCTCGACAGCCGGCTCGTGCGAAGCGCCCCCGAGGTTCCCGTGATCCTGATCTGCTCGCGCGCGGCCAAGCGGACGGCCACGGACGCGCTCCGCGCCGCGGGCATCGAGGTCGTGGTGACCCCCGGCGAGAACGAGGCGGCCCGGCTGGCCAAGGCACTCGACGAGCTGGGAGAGCGCGAGGTCCAGTCACTGCTGCTCGAGGGCGGGCCGCACCTTGCCGGCGTCTTTCTCGAGGCGGGCGAGATCGACGAGGCACGGATGTTCGTGGCCCCGCTGATCGTAGGCGGGCGTGAGGCGAAGGCCGCCATCGAGGCCGAGGGGGTGGAGCGGATCGAGGACGCGGTGCGCGCGATCACCACCGAGGTCGAGCGGATCGACGACGACATCCTGATCCTCGCCCGCCTGAGGGAGTGGTGAGGCTGACCCGCCGGCGAGCCCCCCGAGGGGGACGCTGATGTTCACGGGGCTCGTGGCCTGTAAGGGCCGGGTCGTGGCGGTGCGCGACGACGCCGGGGGCGCGCGTCTCACCGTGACGGCCGAGGCCCTGGCGGGGGCGCTCTCGGACGGCGACTCGGTGGCCGTCAACGGGGTCTGCCTCACCGTGACGAGGGTGGAGGGCTCGGAGTTCGGCGCGGACGTGGTGGCGGAGACGCTGCGCCGCTCCTCGCTGGGGTCGCTCGCGCAGGGTCACGAGGTGAACCTCGAGCCGGCCCTGCGCCCGCAGGACCGCCTCGGGGGCCACATGGTCCAGGGGCACGTGGACGGCGTCGGCACGGTCGAGTCGGTCGAGCGAGACGGCCTGGCGCTCGCCGTTCGCATCGCAGCGCCCGCAGAGTTGCTGCGCTACGTGGTCGAGAAGGGGCCGATCGCTCTCGACGGCGTCTCCCTCACGGTCGTCGAGGTGGACGGTGGGGCGTTCGCGGTCGCGCTCATCCCCGAGACACTCGAGCGGACGGCCCTCGGCTCGCTCGAGCCCGGGCGGCGGGTGAACCTGGAGGTCGACCTGCTCGCCAAGTACGTCGAGAAGCTGGTCTCGCGCACTGTGGAGACACCGTGACCGAATCTCCCTTCACCACGATCGACGAGGCGCTCGAGGATCTCAGGGCCGGGAAGATCGTCGTGGTCTGCGACGCCGAGGATCGCGAGAACGAGGGCGACCTCACGCTGGCCGCGCAGTTCGCCACCCCCGAGGCGATCAACTTCATGGCCACCCACGGTCGCGGCATCATCTGCCTTGCGCTCTCTCCGGAGCGCTGCGACCAGCTCGGCCTCGACCTGATGGCCGCCAAGAACGAGTCGGCCTTCCAGACCGCCTTCACGGTCACGATCGAGGCTCGCGAGGGCATCACGACGGGTGTCTCCGCGCACGAGCGCGCGCACACGGTTCAGGTGGCGATCGACCCGAACAGTCGACCGGATGACCTCGTCCAGCCGGGCCACATGTTTCCGCTGAAGGCCAAGCGTGGAGGAGTGCTCGAGCGCACGGGTCAGACCGAGGCCGCCGTGGACCTGGCTCGGCTCGCCGGACTGATCCCCGCGGGGGTGATCTGCGAGGTGATGAACGACGACGGCACGATGGCCCGCGTGCCCGACCTCGCCATCTACTGCAAGCGCCACGGGCTGAAGATGGTCACGGTGGCCGACCTGATCGCCTACCGGCGCCGCCACGACAAGCTGATCGAGCGGGTGGTGGAGACCGCTCTGCCGACCGCGTTCGGCCACTTTGCCGCCGTGGGCTTCCGCTCACTCGTGGACGAGAAGCACCACGTCGCGATGGTCAAGGGCGAGGTGGCCGGCGCCGAGGACGTCCTCGTGCGCGTGCACTCGGAGTGCCTGACCGGCGATGTGTTTCACTCCCTGCGCTGCGACTGCGGCCAGCAGCTCGAGGACGCTCTGCTGCGCATCGAGCAGGAGGGGCAGGGCGTGCTCCTCTACCTGTCCCAGGAGGGGAGGGGCATCGGGCTGCTCAACAAGCTGCGCGCGTACAAGCTTCAGGAGGACGAGCAGCTCGACACCGTCGATGCCAACCTCGAGCTCGGGCTCCCGGTCGATCTGCGCGACTACGGCATCGGCGCGCAGATCCTCGTGGACCTCGGCCTCAGCTCGATCCGGCTACTCACGAACAACCCGAAGAAGATCCGCGGCCTCGAGGGCTACGGCCTCCGCGTGACCGACCAGATGCCGATCGAGCACGAGGCCGGCGAGCACAACCGCGCGTACCTCCGCGCCAAGGCCCAGAAGCTCGGCCATCTGCTCCACCACCAGGGGCTCGCCCTCGACGAGGAGATGATCCACGAGGAGCGCCGCCAGGACCGCGAGCGGGGCGGGCGCGCGCCCGGGGACGAGGCCGAGCATCGGGACGGGGCCGACCGCGAGGACGAGGCCGAGCGTGGCTGATTCCCACGCGATCGCCGTCGGCCGCTTCTATGAGGACCTGGCCGACCGGCTGGTGGCGGGCGCCAGGAGCGTCTTCGAGAGCGCCGGCGCGGCGGTCGAGGTGCACGAGGTGCCGGGCGCCTACGAGCTGCCGCTGGCGGCGAAATACTGCGCCGAGTCCGGCCGTTATGCGGGCGTGGCGTGCCTCGGGGCGGTGATCCGCGGCGAGACCGACCACTACGAGTACGTATGTGCCGAGGCGGCGAGGGGCATCGCCCACGTATCGCTCGACACCGGCGTGCCGTGTGCCTTCGGCGTGCTCACGGTGGACAGCATGGATCAGGCCCTCGCGCGGGTCGGCGGCGGCAAGCGCCACCAGGGAGAGGAGGCCGCCCGGGCGGTGCGGCAGATGGTTGCGCTGCGCCGGGCGCTCGCCGGCCCATGACCCCGGAGCCGGTCAACCTCTACAGCGACACGCAGACCCGGCCCAGCTCGGCCATGCGCAGGGTGATGGTGGACGCCCCGGTGGGCGACGAGCAGCGCCTGCTCGACCCCACTACGCGCGAGCTCGAAGGGCGGGTGGCCGAGCTGCTCGGCCAGGATGCCGGGCTGTTCCTGCCGAGCGGCACCATGTGCAACGTCATCGCCTTCAGGCTGCACGTGCGCCCCGGCGGCGACGAGGTGCTCCTGGCGGCCAACGCGCACCCCGTGAGTTACGAGGCGGGGAGCCCCGCCACGCTGGCTCAGGCGATGACGCGCCAGATCGACGCGCCCAGCGGAGTCTTCGGGCCCGCTGAGCTCGAGGCGGCGGTGCGGCCTGACGGCGACCGCTACGCCCCCCGCTCCCGGCTCGTCTCGGTGGAGAACACCTCGGCTGACGGGGGCGGGCGGATATGGCCGCTTGACACGGTCCGCGGCGTGCTCGAGGTGGCCGGGCGTCACGCGCTGCGAACCCATCTGGACGGCGCGCGGCTGATGAACGCCGTGGTGGCCACCGGTGTCTCCGCGGCCGACTATTCGCGCGGCTTCGACACCGCCTGGATCGACTTCAGCAAGGGCCTCGGCGCTCCGCTTGGCGCCGTGCTGGCGGGCTCGCGCGAGCTGATCGACGAGGCGTGGCGCCACAAGCAGATGCTGGGCGGAGCGATGCGCCAGTCGGGCATGCCGGCGGCCGCCTGCCTGTACGCGCTCGAGCACAACGTCGGCCGGCTCGCGGAGGATCACGAGCACGCCCAGCTGCTGGCCCAGGGCCTGGCAAAGCTACCGGGGGTCGAGATCGATCCCGCCACCGTGGACACCAACATCGTCATCTTCGACGTCGACGACGCACCGGCCGTGGCCCAGCGGCTGTGGGATGCCGGCGTGCAGGTCACTCCGCTCGGACCGCGCCGCCTGCGCGCGGTCACCCATCTCGACGTCGATCGGCGCGAGGTCTACCGGGCGCTCGCGGCGTTCCGGGGTGTGCTCGGCGCCTGAGATGGTTGAGGGCGAGCTGCCGCGCCCGGGGCGGTTGCTAGCCTCTCGCGCGTGCCGAAGATCTGTTACGTGTGCAGCAAGGGCCCCGCGTTCGGGAACAGCCGCAGCCATTCGATGGTCGCGACACGGCGGCGCTTCAACCCGAACCTCCAGAAGGTTCGCATCGACGTGAAGGGCTCGCCCTCCCGCGAGTACGTGTGCACTCGCTGCCTCAAGGCCGGCAAGGTCACGAAGGTCGCCTGACGCGCGGCCCCGTGCCACGGGCGGAAACGTCTGGCGCAGAAGGTGTAGTTCCCTTTGTGCCCGATGAGAGCCTGGTGCGCTTCCGCAGGGTCGTGGCAGCCTCGCTGGCCGCGCTCGAGAGCCGCCGCGATGAGGTCAACGACCTGAACGTGTTCCCCGTCGCCGACGGCGACACGGGGGACAACATGGCGATGACCCTCCGCGCGGTGCTGACCGAGTTGGATGGCCTCGGCGAGCAGCCGCTCGACGTGATCGGCCGTGAAGAGCTCGTCTCTGCCGTCGCGCGGGCCGCGCTGCTCGGTGCGCGCGGCAACAGCGGGGTGATTCTCTCCCAGATCGTGAGGGGCGCGGCCGAGGAGCTCGCCTCGCGCCCCGGCGAGCTCGTGGACCCGGTGTTGGTGGCGGCGGCCTTCGCGCGAGCGGCCGACGCTGCGTATGACTCGGTGCGCGATCCTGCGGAGGGCACGATGCTCAGCGCCGTGCGTGCGATGGCCCACCGCGTGGCCCAGGACCTGGCCCACATGGAGCAGCCGCGGCTCGGGCCCGACGCCTCGCCCCAGCAGCAGGACGAGCTGCTGGCCGCGGTGCTGGAGCGCGCGCTGGGCGCGGCCCAGGAGGCGGTCGAGAAGGGGCCGGAGCAGCTCGCGGTGCTCAAGGAGGCCGGCGTGGTGGACGCGGGGGCCTACGGGCTCACGCTGATCGTGGCCGGGGTCGTGGCGGCCCTGCGCGGCGAGGAGCCCCTGGAGCTCGAACACCAGGCGATCCCGGCTCACTCACTCCACCTTCCCCAGCACGAGTCCTCGAACTTCCTCTACTGCACGAACTTCGCGGTCACCGGCTCAGGCCTCGAAGGCCACGCCTACGTGGAGTCGCTTGAGCGGATCGGCGACAGCGTGCTCGTGGTCGGGGACGAGCGCACGATCCGGGTACACGTGCACACCGACGACCCCGAGGCAGCGGTGGCGATCTTCCAGCGGGCGGGCGAGCTTTCGCGGCTCGACGTGGCCGACATGTCCGAGCAGGTGGCCGACCGCTCCGCCCGGCTCGCGGGGAACGGACGCCCCCCTGCCGCAGTGCCCGCATGCGCCGTGGTGGCGGTCGCCAACGGCGCCGGGCTCACCCGCCTGTACCGGGAGCTGGGCGCGCGGGTGGTGGACGGCGGCCCGACGATGAGCCCGTCGACCTACGAGCTGCTGGCCGCCATCCACTCGGCCGCCTCCGGGGAGGTGCTCGTCCTGCCCAACAGCCCGAACGTGCTGATGGCCGCGGAGCGCGCGGCCGAGCTCTCGGAGAAACCGGTGCGCGTCGTGCCCACCAGGGCTCCCCAGGAGGGACTCGCCGCGCTGCTCGCGTTCGACCCCGCGCGTTCGTGCGCGGAGAATGCCGCGGCCGTTTCCGATGCCGCCGCCACGCTTCGCCTGGGCGGCGTGGCCGAGTCCGCGCGGGAGGATCCGCAGGGACGCTTCTCGCCTGGCGACGCACTCGGCTACTGCGCCGCCGAGCTGGTGGCCTGGGGCGACCCGGCCGAGACGCTCAAGATCACGCTCGAGCACGTGGCCCGCGGCACCGAGCTCGTGACCTGCATCGAGGGACAGGGCGCTCCGCTGGCCCGTGAGAGCATCGAGCTCGCGCTGCCGGAGGGAGTCGAGCTCGAGTTTCACGACGGCGGGCAGCCGGCCTGGTGGTGGCTGCTTTGCGCGGAGTAGGCGCGGCCTGAGCGGGCAGCCGTCCGCCCCGCCGTCTATCACCGACGTATCCCCACGGTCTTTGCCACCCACGAGGAGCTCACCCGCGAGGCCGCGCTTGCGGCCGGCGTTCGCTCAATCCCGCGCCCGAGCATCCTGAGGGAGCCGCTCGAATCCTCCGGGCAGGTGGCGAAAGGGCTCGCGGCGCTCGGGATCGAGACGCGCGGGGACCTGATCGAGCACCTCCCCCACACGCACAGGGATCGCCGCGCGGCCCGCCGTCTGGCCACGCTCGGCGTGGGTGAGGAGGCCACGGTCGCGGTGACGGTCCGGAGCGTGACCGTCAAGCCCATGCGTGACCGCCGCCGCAAGCGCGTGGAGGCGAGGGTCTATGACGAGACGGGTCCTGCCGTGGCCGTCTGGTTCAACCAGCCGTGGCTTGCGCGCCAGCTATCCGAGGGCACGCAGGTGCTCCTGCACGGAAAGCTTCGGCGTCGAAACGAGCTCTGGGTGACCGAGCACGAGCTGGTCGGCCAGGGCGATGCTCCGGTGCACACGGTCGGCCTCGTGCCCGTCCACCCCGCCACGGCCGGGATCTCGCCGGCCGCTCTGCGCAGCCTCGTCTGGGAGGAGTACGGCCGTATCCGCCACGCGCTCGAGCCTCTTCCGGCGTCGCTGAGGGTCGCCGAGAGCCTTCCCGACCGCCCGGCCGCGCTCGCGGGGGTGCACTTCCCGGACACCGAGGACGAGGAGGCCGCCGCCCGCCGCCGGCTCGCCTTCGAAGAGCTGTTCCTCCTGCAGCTCGCGGTTGCGGGCCGCCGCCGCTCGCGCCGGGAGGGCCGCCGGGCGGTCCCGCTCCCGCCGACCGGCACACTGGTGGAGCGCTGGCGCCAGTCGCTCCCATTCGAGCTGACGGACGACCAGCGGGCGGCGTGCCGGCGGATCGAGGCAGACCTCGCTGCCGAGCGGCCGATGCAGCGCCTGCTGATGGGTGAGGTGGGCAGTGGCAAGACGCTGGTCGCGCTGAACGCGATGCTGCGTACGGTCGAGAACGGTCGGCAGGCGGCGCTCATGGCCCCGACCGAGACGCTCGCAGAACAGCATCTGCTCACCCTCGACCGGCTGCTCGGCGGGGTGGCCCCGGTGGAGCTGCTGACCGGCTCGACCGGCGCCGCCAGGCGCCGCGACCTTCTTGGCCGCCTGGCCTCGGGGGAGCTGGCCCTCGTGGTCGGGACCCACGCGCTGATCGAGGAGTCCGTGCGGTTCCGCGACCTCGCGCTGGGCGTGGTGGACGAGCAGCACCGCTTCGGCGTGCGTCAGCGCGCCGCGCTCGACGCCAAGGCGCCGGAGGGCCTCGTGCCCCACACGCTGCACATGACGGCCACGCCGATTCCCCGGACGCTGGCGCTCACCGCATACGGCGACCTCGATGCCACGGTGCTTCGCGAGCTGCCGGCGGGCCGCCGGGCCGTCGAGACCCATGTGGTGGACGGCGCTCGCGCACGGGCTCGCGCGTATGAGCGCATCCGCGAGGAGATCGCCAAGGGCCGGCAGTGCTTCGTGGTGTGCCCGCTCGTGGAGGAGTCCGAGGCACTCCAGGCCAAGGCGGCCACGGCCGAGGCCGAGCGCCTCGCGCGGACCGAGTTCCGCGACCAGCGAGTGGCGCTCATCCATGGGCAGATGCCGGCGGCCGCCAAGCAGGAGGCGATGCGGAGCTTCGCCGGCGCGGCGGCCGACGTGCTCGTGGCCACCAGCGTCGTCGAGGTCGGGATCGACGTGCCCAACGCCACGGTGATGCTGATCGAGGCGGCAGAGCGCTACGGCCTCTCCCAGCTTCACCAGCTGCGCGGGCGGGTGGGGCGCGGGGGCCACAAATCGCTCTGCATCCTCTTCGGCGATCCCAAGCTGCCGCGCTTGAAGGCGATCGCGACCGAGCGCGACGGGTTCCGGCTTGCGGAGATCGACCTCGCGCTGCGCGGGGCGGGGGAGGTGCTCGGCACCCGCCAGAGCGGCCTGCCCGAGTTTCACGCGGCACGCCTGCCCGAGGACCAGGAGCTGCTGGAGAGCGCGCGCACCCACGCGGACGAGCTGCTCGACCGCGACCCCGCGCTGAAGGAGCCCGAGCACGCGCTGCTGCGGGAGGCGACGGTCTCACGCTTCGGATCGGAGCTGGATCCGATCCCGGCCTAGCGTGGGCGCAGGGCGCGTGGCCCGCCGTCAGGTGCTCGAGCGATGAGGGTCGTGGCGGGCGAGCTGCGCGGCCGCCGACTGGCCGCGCCCGCCGGGCGCGCGACCCGCCCCACCGCCGACCGGGTGCGGGAGGCGCTCTTCTCGATCCTTGGCGACATCTCAGGTCTGCGGGTCCTCGACCTGTTCGCGGGATCCGGCGCCCTGGGCATCGAGGCGCTCTCCCGGGGGGCCTCCGAGGCGGTCTTCGTGGACAGCTCGAGACGGGCCGTGACGGCCATCGAGGGCAACCTGAAGGCCCTCGCGCTCCACGCCGCGGTGCATCGCTGCGACGCACTCGCCTTCCTCGGGGGCGCGGTCCGGGGCCCCGGGTACGACATCGCCTTTGTCGACCCTCCCTATGATTCGGCGGACCGCTTGGCTGCCCCACTCGCCGAGGGCCTGCCCCCGATCCTCACCCACGACGCCCTCATCGTGACCGAATCCGACAAGCGCAGCCCGTTGCTACTGCCGTTCCCACTCGTGCGGGAAAGGCTCTACGGCGACACGCGCATCGCCCTGCACCGACCCCCGGGGGAGGGATGAGGCATGGATGACGATCGCTCGCGGCAGTCCCGCAACGGCGGCACGGCCGTCTGCCCCGGATCCTATGACCCCGTCACGCTTGGCCACCTGGACATCATCGCGCGCGCCGCTCACGTCTTCGACCGCGTGTTGGTGGGGGTCGTCGATCATCCCGTGCGCAAGAAGAAGACCGTCTTCACCGCCGAAGAGCGGGTGGCGTTCCTGGAGGCCGAGCTCGAGCACCTGGCCAATGTGCAGGTAAGAGCCTTCGATACGCTGCTCGTGGACTTCGCCCGGGAGAGCGGAGCCAAGGCGATCGTGAAGGGGCTGCGGGCGATATCGGACTTCGAGTACGAGTTCGAGATGAACCAGCTCAACCGGAAGATGGCGCCGGACATCGAGAGCCTCTACCTTTTCTCGGCCCCGCAGTTCACGTTCCTCAGCTCGAGTGGCGTGAAGGAGCTGGCCACTTTTGGTGGCGATCTCACCGGTATGGTGCCTCCCCGGGTGGCCGTCCGCTTGCAGGAAGCGCTCAAGCGCCCGCGAACTGAGAAGATCTGAGGCGTGATGTCGAAGCTCACAAACAACTCGCGGGGCGGGACACCCCGCGGAGGTAATCCTTAATGGACGTCCTCGTACTGATCGACAAGCTCGACGACACGGTGCATAACGCCAAGCCCGTGCCGCTCACCGACCAGGTGCGTGTGGACAAGGAGGAGATCTACGACATCCTCGACCAGATGCGCGCCACGATCCCCGAGGAGATCAAGCAGGCGCGCTGGATCGTCAAGGAGCGCCAGGAGATGCTCGCCGAGGCAAAGCGCGAGGCCGAGCGGATCGTGAAGGAGGCGCGTGAGGAACAGATCGGCCTGATCTCCGACGAGGAGATCGTGAAACAGGCCGAACGCCAGGCCGAGGAGATCGTGGAGGACGCGCGGGCGCGCGAGCGCGAGATCCGCCTCGGTGCCGAGGACTACGCCGACGACATCCTGAACACCCTCGAGATCAACCTCGAGAAGTTCACCGCCGCGGTGCAGCGGGGACGTGACCGTCTGCAGGGCCGCGAGGAACCCGAAGCCTCCTGACCCTTCCGATGCCGGGAAGGCGTATGGCATACTCATGCCATGCGCACCACGCTGGAGCTCGACGACCGGCTGATGAACGCCCTGCTTGCGAAGCACCCCGACAGCACAAAGGCTGAGGCGGTGGCGCGTGCGATCGAGTCCTACATCCGCGAGGATGCATACGAAGGCCTGCGCGCCATGCGGGGTACGCTCGAGGTGGAGGACGTGTCCGCCGGGTTGCGCGCGATCGACCGGACGAGCTGAGTGGTCCTGGCGGACACCTCGGTCTGGGTTGACTTTCTTCGCAGCGGTCGGGGCGAACCATCCAACGCGTTTGACGATCTGCTCGCCGAGCGTCGACTGCTCATGTGTGGCCAGGTGGCCGCGGAGCTCGTGGCGGGAGCGTCGGCTCGCGAGTCGGAGCTGCTCTGGGCAAAGCTGCAGGGCCTGCCCTGGACATCCCTCGGTCAGGCCGGCTGGCGCGCGGTGGGCGAGACGGCCAGGGAGCTGCGAAGGCGGGGGGCGCGCGTTCCGCTGACTGATATCGGCATCGCGCTCAGCGCGCAGCGCGCGGGCGCACGCCTGTGGTCGCTCGACTCCCACTTCGAGCGCATCGCCGAGGCCCTCGATGGCCTCGAGCTCTACGCGGACTGACAGGCGTCCGCACCGGCGCTATCGTCGGAAGTGATGGCGCGATGGGCGGACAGCTTCGAGCTCGGCGGGCTGGGGATGACCGCGGGGGAGGCGCGCTCGGTCGAGTTGGGGGTGCCGATCGACGACCTGAGACTGGGCGGCCAGACCTACTCCGCACGGGAGGGGGCGGAGGTCCGGCTTGACCTTTCGCGCACGATGTCCGGCCATGCGCTGCGCCTCCGGTTCGCGGGGGCGCTCCGGGGCCCGTGCATGCGCTGTCTCGAGGATGTCGGTGCCACCGTGGACGTGGATGCCCGTGAGATCGAGCAGCCGGGCGACGGCGAGGAGCTCCGCTCGCCCTACGTCGAGGGCGGCGAGGTCGACCTGAGGGGGTGGGCGCGCGAGGCGCTCACGCTGGCGCTGCCCACGCAGATCGTCTGCCGTCAAGATTGTCGCGGTCTGTGCGCGACCTGCGGGGCGAACCTGAACGAGGATCCGGGCCATGCCCATGAGGCCGAGCCCGACCCGCGCTGGGCAAAGCTCTCCGAGCTGAAGCTGGACTGACCGCGGCGATCGGACTCGCGGCGGAGAACCGGGGGCGGCTGCTAGCCTCTGGCGCCGCCATGGCGGTTCCCAAGCAGAGACAGTCCCACTCGCGCACCAACAAGCGGCGCTCCCAGCACAAGATCAGCGCTCCGAGCCTTGCGGTGTGCCCCAGGTGCGGCGCCCCCCGTATACCCCACCGCGTGTGCGGCGAGTGCGGGACCTATGCCGGTCGCGAGGTGGTCGTGCAGGCGCCCGCCGGCACAGACGACGACTGAAGCCGCCCCCGTGATCGCGCTCGACGCGAACGGAGCTGACGCCGGCCCCGCCACCGTCGCCGAGGGCGCGCGGCTCTCCGGCGTCGAAGTGCTCCTCTTCGGCCCCGCTTCCGAGCTCGACGGCGCGCACGTGGTCGATGCCCCCGGCACGATCCGGGGGGAGGAGGAGCCCGTGAGGGCCGTGCGCCGGAAGCCGGAGGCCTCGATCGTCCAGGCTGCCCGGGCGGTGGGCGAGGGTCGCGCGGACGCGCTCGTGTCCGCTGGGAGCACCGGCCCGACCCTCGCGGCCGCCACGATCAGCGTGAAGCGCATCCGCGGCGTCCACCGCCCGGCGCTCGCGGCGCTGATCCCGGTCCCAGGCGGTCCGGTGCTGCTGCTCGACGCCGGCGCCAGCGTGGAGGTGCGCCCGGAGAGGCTCGTCCAGTTCGCCCACATGGGTGCCGCGTTCATGGAGAGCGTGATGGGGTTCGTGCGCCCGACGGTGGGCCTGCTGTCGGTGGGTGAGGAGGCGGGCAAGGGCACCCCTGAGGTGATCGAGGCTCACGCGCGGCTCGCCGACGGTCCGCTGAACTTCGTGGGAAACCTGGAGGGGTTCGATCTCCCCGCCGCCGCCGCCGCCGTCGTGGTCACCGACGGCTTCACGGGAAACGTCGCGCTCAAGGTGATGGAGGGGGCCTCGCGGACGGTGCGCGAGGCCATCCGCGATGCGGTTCGCTCGGGTCCTGTCGCGGGCCTCGGCGGGCTGCTCATCAGGGGTGCCGTGGGCCGCGTGCGGGAACAGTTCGACCCGGAGCGGATCGGCGGGGCGATCCTGCTCGGGCTCCGAAAGCCGGTGGTGCTCGCGCACGGCAGCTTCGGCCCGCCCGGGATCGCGAGTGCCTTGCGGCTCGCGCGGCGCGCGGCCGACGAGGACATGGTCGGCCGCACCGCCGCCGCGCTTGAGGCGGCCGGCGCGTTGCGATCCGCACCCGTTGGTAGCGTCGCCGGGATGACCCCAGACCCCCACGAGGCCGGGTGAGCCCCGAGATCGCCGGCATGGCCCGCGCAGAGGTGGTCGGCCGCATTCGCGGGCATCTCGCCTCCGAGCTCGAGGTCGAGCCCGCCAAGGTCCACGAAGGCACCCGCTTCAAGGAGGACCTGGAGGCCGACTCGCTCGACCTCCTGGAGCTCACGGTCGAGCTCGAGGACAGCTATGGCATCCGCATCCCCGACGAGGAGGCGGCGAAGATACTCACCGTCGGCCAGGCCGCCGACTTCGTCGTCGCACATGCCCGGGACCCGCAAGGCTGAGGACGGCGAGACCCTTGCCGACCTGCTCGAGCGGCTACCCGAGGGACTCGCGCGCCAGGCGTTCACGCATGCGTCCTGGGCCGATCACCGTGCGGAGAGCTACGAGCGGCTCGCGTTCCTCGGGGACGTCGTGTTGAGCCTCGCGGTGTCCACCCACCTCTACCCCCGCTTCGAGCGCTACGGGGCGGGGCGGCTGACCAAGGTGCGTGCCCAGGCCGTCAGCGGCGCGGCGTGTGCCCGGGTGGCCGCCGAGCTGGGAGTGCCTGAGCGGCTTCGCGCGCGGGCGCCGGAAGGCGCCGGGCACAGCTTCGCGACGCTGACCGCCAGCGAGCGGGTGCTGGCGTCGGTATGTGAGGCGGTGATCGGCGCCGCCTACCTGGCTTTCGGGCTCGAGCGGGTGGCGCCGGCCGTCGTGAGCGCGTTCTCCGAGCGGATAGACGAGTCGCTCGAGCACCCGGTCGACTACAAGTCGGTGCTGCAGGAGCGCCTCGCCCAGCGGGCCGAGGTCGTGGCGTACCGGATCGAGTCCGAGCAGGGCCCGTCCCATGCGCGCAGCTTCGTGGCCGTCGCGGAGGTGGACGGGCGCGAGCTGGGGCGCGGGGAGGGCACGACGAAGAAGGGCGCCGAGCAGGAGGCCGCCCTGATCGCCCTCGACGTGCTGGACGGGCGCGGCTGATGCACCTGCGCTCGGTCACCATGAGGGGCTTCAAGTCCTTCCCGCACCGCACCAGGCTCGAGTTCACGCCGGGCGTGGCGGTGGTCGTGGGGCCCAACGGATCGGGCAAGTCGAACATCACCGACGCCGTGCTGTGGGCGCTGGGTGAGCAGAGTCCGCTGGCCGTGCGCGGCCAGACGATGAAGGACGTGATCTTCGCGGGGGGGCACGGCATCAAGGGCTCGAATGCCGCGGAGGTCGAGGTCGTGATCGACAACGGCGGTGGCGGCGCAGAGGCGAGCCGCGGCGGGCTCGAGAGCGACTTCTCCGAGATATCGATCGTCCGCCGCCTCGATCGCTCGGGCGAGGGGGAGTACCGGCTGAACGGGGCTCGCTGCCGCCTCGCCGACGTGACGGAGGTGCTGTCCGACAGCGGCCTCGGAAAGGAGATGCACTCGGTCGTCTCGCAGGGCCGGGTGGAGGCGATCGTGCTCTCGCGCCCTCGGGACCGGCGCCTGTTGATCGAGGAGGCGGCGGGCCTGGGCAAGCACCGCCGCCGCCGGCGCAGTGCCCAGCTCAAGTTGGAGCGCACCGGCGAGAACCTCTCCCGGGCGCTCGACGTCACGCGCGAGGCCAGGTCGCGCCTGAGGCCCTTGAAGCGGCAGGCCGAGGCCGCGCAGCTGCACGAGCGCCTCGAGCGGCAGACCTACGAGGCCCGCCACGAGCTGAGCCGCGACGCCGTGCGAACGGTGCGCGCGCAGCTCGAGCAGGCAGAGTCCGCGGCGATCGCGGCGAGGGCCGAGCGGGACGCGGCCGAGCGGCTGCTCGCCGCTGTCGCCGCGCGACGCGAGGCAGCCGAGAATGCCTTCGCCGCACTGACCCGTGAGCGCGAGGAGCAGCAGGCACGTCTCTTCGCGGCACGGTCGGCCACGGATCGGATCGGGATGCGCCTGGAGCGGGCGCGCGATCAGGCGAGGACCGCCCACGATTCAGGCGAGCGCGGGAGGGCGCAGCTCGACGGGCTCGAGGCCGCCCTGTCGGAGGCGGGCGATCCCGCCGCCGGGGCAGCGGAGCGCATAGGCGCGCTGGAGGCCGAGATGGCGGCGCTCGAGGGCGAGCGCGAGGAGCGGCTGCGCGGGGTGCTCGAGGGGCTTCAGGCCGAGCGCGACGGCGCAGATGTCCTCCGAGTCGAGTCAGAACGGAAGGCGGCCCGCGCCGTCTCGGCGCTGGAGCAGGCGGAGCGGGCCGCCGACGCCGCCCGCGCGCGCCGTCGCGAGGCCGAGCGCGCTGCGGAGGCGGCAAGGGGGGAGGC
>JBPCJI010000178.1:0-17148 GCA_051005475.1 Thermoleophilaceae bacterium | reverse complement strand
GGCCTCGGGTGCTCGATCGGGGTCGGGCCGAGCAAGCTGGTGGCGAAGGTGGCCTCGGACGCCGACAAGCCCGACGGATTCCTCGCGCTGACGGCCACGGAGGCCCGCGCGCGCTTCGGCGAGCGATCCCCCGGCCTGATCCCCGGGATCGGGCCAAAGACGGTTGAGCGCCTGCAACGCCGCGGGGTGAGGACACTCGGCGCCCTCGGAGCCCTCCCCGACTCGACCCTGATGGAGTGGTTCGGCGATCGGCTGGGTCCCCACCTGGGGCGGCTCGCCCGGTTCGAGGACGAGCGCCGGATCGAGACCGTCCGGGTGCGCAAATCGGAGTCGCGGGAGACGACCTTCGACCACGACCTGCAGGGCATTGTCGCCCTCGAGTCGGTGCTCCTGCGGCTCGCAGGCCGGCTCTGCGAGGACCTGGCCCGCCACGGTAGGGCCGGCAGGACGATCGCGATCAAGGTGCGCCTGGATGACTTCTCCACCCTCACCCGGGCGCGCTCCGTCGGCGTGGCCACGAGCGACGCGCAGGCGGTCGGAGAGATCGCCCTCGACCTCCTGCGCGCGCTCGATCCCAAACGCCCGGTCCGGCTGCTGGGGGTGCGCGTGGCAGGCCTGGATGGGCCCGGCGGGGCCCCTGCGGCCCGCGCGGGGCCCGCGGACCAGCTACAGCTCTCGCTCTAGCGAGGTCAAGCCCCCGGGGCCCCCGGGCCTCAGCGAGTCGACCAGACCACGCCCGTGCTGCCGAACCCGAGCCGGCGCTTGGTGGCGGCGGTCAGGTCCCAGTCGCGGCCCGCGGCGAACGGCCCGCGATCGATGACGGGGACGGTGGCAGACCGCCCGCGGTAGCGGAACGTGACCCGCGTACCGCACGGCAGGTACTTGTGCGCGACGCCAAGGCGACCGGACGTGAGCGCCCCTCCGCACGAGGTGGTGTTGCCGTAGAGCCCCGGGCCATACCACGAGGCGTGCCCCGTGCGGTACACGTAGACCCGCCTGAGCCGGTCGCTCGCCGCCGCCGCCGTGCGATCGCCGGAGAAGCGCACACGCAGGCGGTAGATGCCGGCGTGGCGTGGCCTGAAGGCCGCCCGGAACCGTCCGCCGGCGCGCGTGCGCACGCGGTCGACGGTCTTCCAGCCGTGGCGGGTGCGCAACTGCAGACGGAGGGTGCGCCCGCGCAGGCGCGGCAGCAGCGTGCCCTTCACGCGCACGGCACGCCCGCCGAGCACGTGGCGGACCGACCGTCC
Organism: Thermoleophilaceae bacterium; assembly: GCA_051005475.1. Classification (GTDB taxonomy): domain Bacteria; phylum Actinomycetota; class Thermoleophilia; order Solirubrobacterales; family Thermoleophilaceae; genus JAAYBF01. The sequence continues at coordinate 15,901 of JBPCJI010000178.1, read as the reverse complement.
CGCGAGCCTCGCCACCACGATCACGCGCCGGACGGGGCTAGCGACGGCGGCACCCTGCGCCACCGCTCGGTAGGACCCCGAGCGGGTGGCCTTGACGGCGAAGCGGTAGGAGCCGTCGGTCCCGGTGGCGGCCGTGGCCAGCGGGCGAAAGCCCTGCCCGCGGGGGGCGTGCTCGAGCCTGACCTGTCTGCCGGCGGTGCGTGGATTCACGAAGCCTCTGATGGCAACACGCTTGCCGTAGCGCACCGTCTGGCTCTTGTCCGCCCCGGCCATGCTGGGGCCCGCCGTCGGAGTCACGGTCCCGGCGCTCGCGCCGGATACCTGCGCGGCGACAGCCCCGCCTGAAATGCAGCACGCGACCGACAGGGCAAGCAGTAGCCCGCGGCCACGCAATTTGGATTGCGTGTTCAAACATGCCTTTCTGCGGCCTTCTGTGCCTACGGGGTTAGCTGTCGGGCTCGCGCCGCATGGGCAGCGCTACGGCTGGATCACCAGCCGATTCGCCCCGACCGCCGGATGGCGGCAGTGGGTCCCCCGTCTGCGGGCCCCATGGGGGCACGCAGTTCGGCAAAGCCGAATCGAACGACCGGGGAAGATAGAGGGTGTGGCGGACGGAAGCGTCATCTCCGTCACGCGGCGGGCCTGCTGCAACGGATCTCCCATCGCGCCACCCTCGCCGCAAACCCCGCCGGACAGGGAGAAACGCCGAAAAACCGTCCCGTGGGCTCATCTGGCTGCGCCGATCAGCCGAAGCTCTCCTGGAGCCGGGCGTTCCCCAGCCGGCGACCCAATGCGAGAGAAAGTCATTCACAGCGCGCAGGCCCTCGGGCTGCAGGTGCGATTCATGCGCCTCGAGGGGTTGGCCGCGACGGTGGAGGAGGCGGCCGGGGCGGTCGGATGCGCGCCGGCACGGATCGCCAGGTCGCTGGTCTTCGTGGCGGACGGGGACCCGGTTCTGTGCATCACCTCCGGCGCGCACCAGGTTGATCTGGAGCGGCTCGCCGGAGTGCTCGACGTGGCCGAGGTCCGCCCCGCGACCGCGGGAGAGGTCCGGGCGGCCACCGGCTTCCCGGCCGGCGGGGTGCCGCCCTTCGGGCACGGTCTGCCCGTGGTGCTGGACGAGGACCTGCTGGGCCAGGGCCGCGTATGGGCCTCGGGGGGCGACGGTCACAGCGTCTTCGAGGTGGCCGCGCGCGAGCTCGCGGACTGCACGGAGGCGATAGTGGCCACCCTCGGCGCCTGAAACGCTCATAATTCCTACATGAGCACCGAGCCGCTGCGCGCGGCGCTCGCGCAGATGAACTCGACGGTCGGCGACATCGCCGGTAACGCCGCGCGGATCGCCGAGCTCACCGGCCGCGCTCGCGAGGAGGGCGCCCAGCTCGTGGTCTTCCCGGAGCTGGCGCTCACCGGCTACCCGCCGGAGGACCTGCTGCTGAAGACCCACTTCCTGGCGGTGGCCGGCGCCGCGCTGAAGGACCTCGCCGCGAGCACCCACGGGATCGTCGCCCTGGTGGGCTTTCCCGAGCGCGCAGACGACGTCTACAACTCCGCGGCCGTGCTGGCCGACGGCGAGGTGGTGGCCGTCTACCGCAAGATGCACCTGCCCAACTACGGGGTCTTCGACGAGCAGCGCTACTTCCAGGCGGGCGCGCGACCCGCGACGTTCGACCTGAACGGCGTCAGGATCGGCCTCACGATCTGCGAGGACATCTGGGAGCCGGGACACCCGGCCACCGCCGAGTCCCTCGCCGGGGCCGCGGTGATCGTGAACCTCTGCGCCTCGCCCTACCACCTGGGGAAGGGGCTCGACCGCGAGCGCATGCTGGCCCAGCGCGCCCGCGACAACCTCGTGGCCGTGCTCCTCTGCAACGCCGTGGGCGGCCAGGACGAGCTGGTGTTCGACGGCCACAGCGTGGCTCTCGACCAAGCGGGAGCGCTGCTGGCGCGCTCGCCTCAGTTCGAGGAGGCGCTCACGCTCTGCACCGTTCAGCCGGGCCCGGTGGCCGCCGCGCGGCTGCGCGACCCGCGCCACCGCACGGCGGTGCGGCGCGAGCGCGGCCCGGACCGCATGTCCGCCGAGTCCGTGGCCTCACTCGAGGCGCCCGCGGCCGTCACGCTCGGACCGGTCGGCTCGGTGAGCGCGCTGCTCCCCTCCGAGGCCGAGGTCTACGCCGCGCTGCGAACGGGGCTGCGCGACTACACCGAGAAGAACCGCTTCGAGCGGGTCGTCCTCGGGCTCTCCGGCGGGATCGACTCCGCACTCGTGGCGCTGCTCGCGGTCGATGCGCTCGGCCCGGAACGCGTGAGCTGCGTGGTGATGCCCTCGCCCTACTCCTCGAGCGCCACACAGTCGGACGCGCGCGCGATCGCAGGCAACCTCGGGACGGAGCTGATCGAGTTGTGCATCGAGGCCCCGATGGAGGCCTACGACGATCTACTGCGCGAGGCCTTTGCCGGCCAAGACTCCGACATCACCGAGGAGAACCTGCAAGCGCGGATACGCGGCAACCTGCTGATGGCGCTTTCCAACAAGTTCGGCTGGCTCGTGCTCACGACCGGGAACAAGTCCGAGCTGTCGGTCGGCTACGCCACGCTCTACGGTGACATGGCGGGAGGCTTTGCCGTCCTGAAGGACGTCTTCAAGCACTGGGTCTTTCGCCTCGTCCAGTGGCGCAACAGCCAGGACGAGCGGGTCCCGGTGCCCGCGTCGGTGATCGAGCGCCCGCCCTCGGCGGAGCTGCGCGCCGAACAGCGCGACGACCAGTCCCTACCCCCCTACGAGGTCCTCGACGCCATCCTCGCCGGCTATGTCGAGCAGGACCTCGATGCCGCCGACATCGTGGCCCAGGGCCACCCGGTCGAGGACGTGGAGCGGGTGATCCGGATGGTCGACCGCGCCGAGTACAAGCGCCGCCAAACGCCGCCGGGGATACGCATCTCCACGAAGGCGTTCGGCCGTGATCGCCGCCTGCCGATCACAAACCGCTACGAGAGCCGCGCCAAGCCCCCGCCGCCCGCGCTGCGGGCGCTCGGCTGAGCCGGCGCGACACCCCCGAGCCGACCTTCATCCCGGGCGCGGCCGCACCGCCGTGGTCACGCGCGAGAGCGCGCACAGGCGCCCGTCGTCGTCGGTGAACTCGACCTCCCAGACCCAGGTGGTGCGGCCGCGGTGCCGGCAGCGCGCCTCCGCGTGCACGACGCCCTGGCTCGCAGGGCGCAGGAAGCTCGTGAGGTTTGACTGGCCGACGGCGATGTTGCCCTCGGCCTGAACCGCGATCGAGGTGGTGGCGGAGGCGAGCGTCTCGGCCATCGCGGCGTAGGCGCCGCCGTGCACGGCCCCGAAGGGCTGGCGCACCGAGTCGGTGACCGCAAAGCGCCCGCGCGCCAGCTCCTCGCCCATCTCGATGATCTCGAAGCCGAGCGCGCCGTCGAGCGTCTGTGCCGAGCGCTCGAGGAGGTCGTGCGGATCGGTCACCACCCGCAGGCTATCTTTCCCCGCGCATGGCCACCTTCGATCAGCTCTCCGCCGAGCAGCGGGCGATCATCGAGCTCGTGCTGAAGCAGGGCCAGAGCTACGCGCAGCTCGCGGACATGCTCGGCATGCCCGAGGCGCGCGTGAAGCAACTCGCGCGCGACTCGCTTCGGACCCTGTCCCCGGTGAGCGCGGCGGCGGTCGAGGAGGACTGGCGCGGACCGATAGCGGACTACCTGCTCGGACAGCAGGCAGAGCTCGAGGCGACCGCCACCCGGGCGCACATGCGGGGCTCGGAGGGCGCGCGGGCGTGGTCTCGATCACTGCTGGACTCACTCGACCAGTTCTATGATCCCGCGAGCATCCCGACGATTCCCGAGTCCGGCGGCGGCGCTCCCACCGCCCGGCGCACAGGCCGGCTGAAGAGGCAGAAGCGGCCTGATCGGCCATCCTCGGGTGCCCCGGAGCCCTCGGATGCCCCGGAGCCCTCGGATGCCCCGGAGCCCTCGGGAGAACCCCCGGCCCCGCACGAGCTCTCGCCCGAGGCCCAGGCCGCTGTGCGGCGGCGGCGGATCGCCGCGGTCGCCACGTTCGTCGTGCTCGGTGCGGTCACCCTGCTGGCATGGCCGGTCGGGCTGCTCACCGGGGACGGCGACGACGACAAGAGCACAGCGTCGAAGAGCCGCCGCCCACCCGCCCGGGTCGTCGGCCAGCTCGTGCTGAGACCCGTCGAGGGTGCCGAGGGCATGGGCGTGGCAGCCGTCGCACAACGGGGCAAGAGCCGTTCCCTGATCGTGCAGGCCCGGCTGCCCGCCAACGCGAACCGCGAGGCCTACGAGGTATGGCTCTACAACTCCGACCGCGATGCGCTTTCACTCGGCGCCCAGGTCACCGACGGCCAGGGGACCTTTCAGGGCGCGAGCGTCCTGCCCGCCAACTTCGGGCGCTACAAGTTCATCGACGTCTCGCGCGAGAACGTGGACAGGGAACGGGCCCATTCCGGGAAGTCGGTGCTCCGCGGACGGATCGACCAGTTCGAGCTCCCTCCCTCGGGGGCCCAGGGCGGAGCGCCGGGCACGAGCACGCAGCCCTAGGACCGATCCGGAATCAGCTTCCCGGGGTTCATGATCCCGGCCGGGTCGAGCCGCTGCTTGGCTGCCCTCAGCACGTCGAGGCCCAGCTCGCCGACCTCCTCGCCCATCCAGGGCGTGTGGTCGCGACCGACGGCGTGGTGGTGGCTGATCGTGCCGCCGGTCGAGACGATCGCGTCGCATGCTGCGCCCTTGGCCGCCCACCACTGGTCCAGCGAGGCCTCCTGCTGCTGGCGGGCGATGAAGGTGAAGTAGAGCGACGCCCCCGAGCGGTAGAGGTGCGACACGTGACACATCACGATCGGCGGGGTTCCCCGGGCCGCGAGCGACTCGCGCAGGGCGCCGCCGACGGCAGCGTAGAGGCGGTGCAGGTTGCTCCACGTGGTGGCCGTCTCGAGGGTCTCGACCATCACGCCCCTGTCGAGCATCTCGTCGCGCAGGTAGGGAGCGGAGAAGCGGCCCTTCAGCCACGAGCGCCCGGGCCGCCGACCGAGCGCGACCCCGCCACCGGCGCGCAGGAGCTCCGCGGCGCGGCCACGCCTGCGTGCCACGTCGTCCGGGGTTCCCTCAAAGCCGGCGAAGGCGATACAGGCATCCCCGTGTCCGCGCAGGCGCAGGTAGGCGTCCGCGACCCGCTCGCCCGCGCTTCCGGTGGCGGCCAGCGCCTTGGAGAGACGCGTCTCGTGCCCGTCGGAGAGGCGGGCCACGTCCGGCGAGGCGTCCGCCTGCTCCATCAGGCGATAGGCCTCGACGCCCTCCTCGAAGGACCGGAAGGACCACGCCTCGTAGTGCCTGGCCTGCGGGCGTGCCCGCACCCGCAACCTCGCCGCGGTGATCACCCCCAGGGTTCCCTCCGAGCCCACGAGCAGCTCGCGCAACGTAGGTCCGGCGGCGCTGGCGGGCACCTCACGCGTGGCAAGCTCTCCGGCCGGCGCGACGCAACGCACCGATTCGACGAGCTCGTCGATGCGCCCGTAGCCCGTGGATGCCTGTCCCGCCGAGCGCGTCGCCACCCACCCGCCCACCGTCGAGAACTCGAATGACTGCGGGAAGTGCCCGAGCGTGAGGCCCTCGGCGCCGAGCAGGCGCTCGAGCTCCGGCCCAAGAAGCCCGGGCTCGAAGGCCGCGGTAAGCGAGTCGCGATCGATGTCCAGCACCCGGTTCATCCGGCCGAGGTCGAGCGAGATCGCCCCGGGATGCGCTCCGCGCAGCGCGGCAACCCCGCCCACCACGCTCGTGCCCCCTCCAAAGGGGATCACGGCCACGCCGTGCGCCACGCACGCCGCGATCACGGCGGCCACCTGCTCCTCCGATCCCGGCGCCACGACGGCGTCCGGAGCGCTCGAGCCGTCACCCGTGCGCATCTGCACCAGGTCCGCAAAGCTCTTGCCGACCGCGTGCGTGACGCGCGCGGCGCGGTCATCCTGCACGTGCTCGCTGCCAACCGCCGCCTCGAGCGCGTGCCGCGCCGGCGCGGTCAGCCCGGACTCGGGCAGGGCCACGTCCTCGATCGCCACACGGGGCCCACGCTCGGAGCCCTCCATGCCGAGCTCCGCCCGCAGCAGGTCGGCGGCCGGCGCCGACAGCGAGAAAGCGTGCTCATCGTCCCCCCACCCCCACCAGCGCAACTAACGGGCCTCCCAGTCGCGAGCGAGGGCCTGAAGGCCCTCGAGCGCCCCGTCGAGCTGGCGGCGCGTGGCGCGGGTCACCTGGAAGCCGCCGAAGCGCGAGAGCCCCCGCAGCCGGAGCCGGGTCGTGAGCGAGACGACCGCGCCGTGATCGGCTGCCCTCATCTCCAGCTCGGTCACGGAATCGGTGAGGATCCGCTCGAAGGGCGACTCCTCCAGCTCGTGGCGCCACGAGAGCCGGCACGGATGCTCTGCGTCGAGCAGCGTGTAGTCGGCGCGAATGCTCTTGCCCTTCGGCGCGCCGAGCACCGTCGTCCAGGCCTTGCGCGAGGCGTCCTCGACGCGTCGCACCCCCGGCCACCACTCGGGCAGGCGCTCGGGGTCGGCCACCACCTCCCACAGCCGCTGGGGCGTGGCCGCCACGGCCCGCGTGCGCACGACGGTCGGCACGGTCATTCCGCGTAGGTCACCAGGCTGTACACCTCGTGCGGGGCAAGTCGGTCGCGCCCCCCGAGGAATGCGAGCTCGATCACGAAGGCACAGCCGGCCACCGTGGCCCCGGCTCCCTCCACGAGGCCGCACAGGGCTCCGGCGGTCCCGCCCGTGGCCAACAGGTCGTCATGCACGAGCACCCGCCCGCCCTCCTTCAGACAGTCACTGTGCACCTCGAGTGCGTCGATCCCGTATTCGAGCTGGTACTCGATGGAGCTGGTCTCGAGCGGGAGCTTTCCCGGCTTGCGCGCCAGGATGAATCCGGCACCTGCGGCAGCGGCCACCGCGCCGCCGAGCACGAAGCCGCGCGCCTCCGCAGAGACGACGTACTGTGCCCCGACGGAGCGGGCGTAGCCCGCCAGCGCGCCGACGGCGGCAGCGAGGGCGCCGGCGTCCAGGAACAGCGGGGTGATGTCCTTGAAGAGGATCCCAGGCTTGGGGTGGTCGGGGATGTCCCGGATGTGTGTGCGCAGTTCGTGGGCCAGCGCCTCGGCGGGGACGCCGCTCACTTGGCGATCTTGCGCAGGTCGCGGATCAGCAGCAGGTGCTTGAGGTGGGAGGCGATCGCCGCGAGGTTCTCGAGCGCCTGGACGGCCTCCTTGCGCCGTTCCGGGTTCCGGGAGCGGAGCGCAGGCGCCAGTATCTGCTCGAGCAGGGCCGCCTCGCGGTCCGCCGAGGTCCGAAAGACGCGCAGGTTGCGCCCCCCCACCCCGAAGCGCTTGAGCTCGGTCACCGCGCGGATGATCTCGCGCACGGTCTCGTCGTAGAGCACCTCGCCGTCACGCTTCTCGCCCCGGATCACCCCGTACTCCTCGAGCTCCTTGACGAGCGCCGCGTCGGCGCCCGTCTCCTCGATGACCTCCTGCAGGCTGTAGAGCGACTCGCCGGGACGCACCGCCAGCGTGGTGGTGCGCCTCAGGCTGCGCGGGTCGGGGGCGTTGCCCTTGCCGATCTCCTCATCCGCCCGCCCGGCGGCGAGCTCCTGGCGGATCACTCGCAGGGGCAGGAACTCGTCGCGCTGCAGGCGCAGGATCGTGCGCAGGCGCCCGACGTCCGAGGGAGAGAACAGCCTGTAGCCACCCGCCGTGCGCCGCGGGGCGAGCAGCTTCTGGTCCTCCAGGTAGCGGATCTTCGAGATCGAGATGTCCGGGAACTCGCGCTCGAGCTGCTTGCAGACCGCGCCGATCGTCAGCGACTTCCCACCCGGGGAGACGGGCCCGGTCCGGCTCTCCGCGTCGGCCCGGGCGGTCACCGTTCGAGGTAGGTCAGCTTGTACTTGCCCACCTGAAGCTCATCGCCGGTCTGAAGGCGGTGTGACTCGATCCGCCGGCGGTTGACGTACGTGCCGTTGAGGGAGCCGAGATCGTCGATGAAGAGACCGTCGCGCCGTCGCACCAGCAGGGCGTGGTTGCGCGAGACGGTGACGTCGTCCAGGAACACCTCCGCCTCCGGGCTCCGCCCGATCGTCATGTGGTCCCCCGCCACGCTGAACACCTCGCCCGCGCGACCGCCGCCGGACCGGATCGCCAGCGTGGCCCCCTCGCCGGTCATCTGCTCCAGGTCCACCGCCCGCATCTCCCCGGTCTCGTCCACCTGGTAGGCCTCGGTGTTCTCGCCCGTCCCTGATGCGCCCTCGGCGAGGAAGGCTCCGCACTTCTGGCAGTAGTTGGCACCCTCCGCATTGGCAAAGCCACATTGGGGGCAGTGCATGGGGCTACTTGGCGTCCTCGTCGGGGCCGGCCTCGTCAAGGTCGGCCCCGGGAATCGACTTGCCCGACAGGATGTCTGTGAGCTGCTGCACGTCGGCGCCGCTGATGGCCGACTCCCCGTCCTGGTGCTTCTTTCGCAGCCTGTTCACGAGCTCGGCGCGGAGGATGTCGATCTTGCCGTGCAGCATCCGGCGCTGGTAGGAGACCTCCTGTTCCTCTTCTGTGAGCTGGGCGATCAGTTTCTTCAGCTCGTCGTCGGGGAGACCTCCCAGATCCGGCACGGTGTCCATCGCTCAAGTCCTTTCGTGAGGCGGAGGGCGAGTATAGAGCGAGGTGTCAAGCCGAGCTTGAGGGTCTGGCGCGCAGGAACTCGATCCCGTCCTTGACGTAGATCGCGGTTGCCCACAGCGTCAGGGCGAGGCCCAGGTACAGCGATGCGTCGGCCACCCAACTCTCGGTCAGCAGCGTCAGGAAGATCGCGAACATCACCGGCCAGACCGCCCAGCGCCCGACCATGTTGATTTGGAGGTCCATTCCCCTTCGCAGCCCGAGCTGGCTGAGCACGAGCATGAACAGCTCCCGCACGGCCAGCGCGGCCAGCGCCCAGCGTGGGAGGAGCTCGAAGTGCCAGCACACCACCGCGCCACAGAGGATCAGCGCACGGTCGGTGAGCGGATCGAGCAGCGCGCCGAGCCGGCTGTACTGCCCGGTCAGGCGCGCGGCCAGGCCGTCGAGCTGGTCCCCGATCGCAATGACCCAGTAGAGCATCGCCACGGTCACTCCACGGCCGTCATCCGAGGAGAGCGCGATCGCGAGGAAGACCGGCAGCAGCGCCAGCCGGACGTAGGAGATCAGGTTCGGGATCGTGAGCGGGCGAAGCGGCTGGCCCTTCTGGGTCTCGGGTGGCGGGCCGCCTGAGCGATCGATGCCCAGCAGGCGCTTCTTGCTCAGGGAAGCGCGCGCCACAGCTCCACCACGGCTGCAGCCGCCCCGTCGAGCGCCACCGGGCGCTTGTCCTGTCCACGCCGCAGCTGGGCCTCGACCTCCCCCGACTCCAGGCCGCGTCTACCGACGGTCAGCCGCAGCGGACAACCGAGCAGCTCCGCGTCGGCGAACTTCTCCCCCGCCCCGACATCGCGCTCGTCGTAGAGAACGTCCAGCCCCTCGGCCCGGAGCTCCCCGTAGAGGCGGTCGGAGACCTCGCGCGCCTCCTCACCGTCCTTACCGAGGGTCACCAGATGGACGTCGAACGGCGACAGCGCGCGCGGCCACGAGATCCCCTGGTCGTCCGCGAGCTGCTCGACGGACGCTGCCGCTATCCGTGCCGGCCCGATCCCGTAGGAGCCCATCCAGATGTGGCTCTCGCCCCCACCCTCGTCGAGGAAGGTGGCGCCAAGTGGCTCCGAGTAGCGGGTCCCGAGCTTGAAGATGTTCGCGACCTCGATCGCGGGCTCGATCCTGATCGTCGCCCCGCCGGGGCACGTGTCGCCGGCTTCGACCGTGCGGATGTCGGCCCACTCGGGGTCGAAGTCGCGTCCGGGCTCGACGCCGCGGACGTGCCGGCCGTCCTCGTTTGCCCCGGCGATCAGCCCGCGCATGTCCTTGAGGGCCTCGTCGGCCAGCACCGGTGCCTTGGCGCCGACCGGCCCGATGTAGCCCGGCGGCGCCGAGAAGGCTTCCCGAATCTCTTCCTCGGTGGCCGGGCGCGTCGGCTCGCCGAGCACGTTCTGGAGCTTGATCTCGCTCAGGCGGTGATCGCCCCTCACCACGACCAGCAAGTGGGTGCCGTCGGCGCGTATCACGGGCAGCGCCTTGATCAGCGCACCGGCAGGCACCTCGAGCAGCCCGGAGACGTGCTCGACGGTGGTGGCCCCGGGCGTGCCCACCGGGCGCGGCTCCCCGGCGGCGGCGGGCAGCCCGTCCACGGGACTCGCCGTGGCGCTCGCGACCTCCAGGTTCGCCGCGAAACCGGCGTCCGAGAGGGCCACCTCGTTCTCCCCGGCGGCACAGGGCGCCATGTACTCGTGGGCCCCCACCCCGCCCATCATCCCGACGTCTGCCTGCACTCGGTACCAGTCGAGCCCCGACCGGTCGAAAATCCGGTCGTATGCGGTCACGTGCTTCTCGTAGGAGCGCTCGAGGCCCTCGAGGTCGCGATCGAACGAGTACGAGTCCTTCATGATGAACTCGCGCGTGCGCAGGAGCCCGGCCCGGGGACGCGGCTCGTCTCGCTCCTTGACCTGGAAGTGGTAGAGGATCATCGGGAGGTCGCGGTAGGAGCGGACCTCGCGCGCGACGTGGAAGGTCAGCGCCTCCTCGTGGGTCATGGACAGCACCAGGTCCGCCCCACGGCGGTCCTTGAGCTTGAACAGCTCGTCGATCTCGTAGCGGCCGGTGCGCTGCCACAGCTCCGCCGGCTGCAGGACCGGCATCAGCATCTCCTGGCCGCCGATCGCGTCCATCTCCTCACGGACGATCTGCTCAGCCCGGCGGTGCACTCGCCAGCCGGCGGGCAGGTAGGTCCACATCCCGGCTCCGAGCTGGCGCACGAGCCCGGCCCGGACCATCAGCTTGTGCGAGAGCGCCTCCGCATCTGCAGGTGACTCCTTCAGCGTGGGCAGGAAGTAGCTCGACAGGCGCGTCATCGGGCGCCTGAGTCTAATCGTGGGTCGTCGAGCCGAGCAGCTTTCCGCTATGAGCGGCTGAAGCGCCGGCCGGCGGTCGGCGACTCGCTCTCGTCGAGGGTCACTCGCTTGCGGGGGCCCTTGGACATAGGGAGCGACAGGCCGTTCTGGAGCGCCTCGCCCGAGGCCGCGGCGGCCTCCATGGCGGCGATCCGCTCAGGCGTGAGCTCCCCGGCGTTCTCCTCCTCGATCTCCTGAAGGAAGGCGGCACCCTCGGCCGCCTCGCGCTCGTCCCTGACAACCCGCTTCCCGGCCGCGTAGTACTTGTCGATCTCCTCGAACAGCACTTCCACGAGCTGGTCCTGGGGAACCTTCCGCAGCGCCTCGCCCTTCGAGTAGACGACGCCCTGGTTCTTGGCGCCGGTGATGCCGAAGTCCGCGTGCGAGGCCTCCCCCACTCCGTTGACGGCGCATCCCAGCACCGCCACCTCGATCGGGTCGTCGTAGGCCTCGAGGCGCTGCTCGACCTCCGTCACGACCGCATCCATGTCGAACTGCAGTCGCCCGCATGTGGGGCACGCGATCAGCACGGGGCCGCGCTCGCGCAGCTTGAGCGCCTTCAGGATCTCCCAGGCCACCTTGACCTCCTCCTCCGCGTGGAAGGTGGAGAGCGAGATGCGAATCGTGTCGCCGATGCCGTCGGCGAGCAGGGTGCCGAGCCCGACGGCCGACTTCAGCGATCCGGTCCACTTCGTGCCCGCCTCGGTGATGCCGAGATGCAGCGGGTAGTCGATCTTCTGCGCCAGCAGCCGGTTCGACGCAATCGTGTTCGGGACGCTCGTCGACTTGATCGAGACCTTGAAGTCGTCGAAGTCCAGCCGCTCCATCAACTCGACGAACTCGACCGCCGCGGCCACGAGGGCCTCGACGGAGCTCTCGCGCTCGAGCTCGTGCAGGTGCTTGGGCAACGAGCCGGAGTTCACGCCGATCCGCATCGGCGTGCCCGCGATCTTGGCGCGCTCGGCCACCTCGGCCACCTTGTCGGGGCCGCCGATGTTCCCGGGGTTCAGCCGGATGCAGTGGGCGCCCGCGTCGATCGCCTTGAGCGCCAGCGTGTGGTTGAAGTGGATGTCGGCGATGACGGGGATCGGCGACTCCGTGACGATCCGCCTGAGCGCCTCGACGTCCTCGTCGCGGGGCACCGCGCAACGCACGATGTCCCCGCCGGCGTCGGCGATCGCGTGGATCTGGCGCATCGTGGCCTCGAAGTCCGCGGTCTCCGTCTTGGTCATCGACTGCACCGCGACCGGGGCACCCCCGCCGATCTTCACACCGCCAACGTCGATCTGTCGCCGGGAGGCCACGCGACGGAGGGTAACCGGACCGGGGGCTCCCGCCCCCGGACCCCCGGCGGCGCTCGCCCTACGGCCACCCGCGACCGTTTTAACGCTCGCGCTCGCAGCGCAGCAGTGGCGCCATCGCCGGAGCCCATGGTTCATCGCGCCCTCGGGGGAAGCCGTGGGTTAAGAGCGGCGGGGGGTTCCGGGGGGCGAGAGCCCCCCGGGTGGCCTACTTCACCTGGAAGCCGTCCCCGGAGAGCCGGTCGATGTCGTTCGTCAGGCCCAGCAGGAAGAGGGGGATCAGGAGCAGGAAGCCGATCACGCCCGCGCGCTCCATCACGCTGAAGGCGATCGGCTTGCCGCGCACCTTCTCCACGATCGCCCAGAAGATGTGCCCACCGTCGAGGGGCAGGAACGGGAACAGGTTGATGATCGCCAGGGACAGGGAGATGATCGCCAGGATCGCGACCACGTCGGCGAGGTCGCTCAGGATCGTCTGGCGGGTGTACTCGTAGGACCCGACGATGCCCGAGACCTCCTTGCGCTTCTCGGCGTCGAAGAGCCGGGCGGGCAGGCTGAAGGTCTGCTTCGTGATGAACCAGAAGCGGTCGACTGAGGTCGAGGCCGCCTCGCCGAAGGGCAGCGTGACCCGCGGCCCCTCCGCAAAGCCAAAGCCCAGCCGGGTCCTGGCGCCGCCGAGGGCCTTCGCGTCGTAGATCGGCGTCAGGTCGAAGGTGAGCCGGCGCCCGTCGCGCTGCACGACCACGGTGGCCGGCTCGGCGGCCCTGCACCGCGGCGTGGGCCTGCCGGCGCAGTCATGGGAGCGGATCTGGCGCTGGAGCACCTCGGGCTTGCCGCTCTTCCCGTCCACGGATAGCAGCCGGTCGCCGGGCTTCAGGCGCCCCTCGGCCGGATACCCCTTCTCGATCACCCCCACCTCGCTCTTGGAGGACTGCGGGGCGCCGATCGCCCAGAAGAACACGAACAGCAGCAGCAGCGCGAGGACCAGGTTCACCGCGGGCCCGGCGAAGATCACCACGACGCGCTTCCACACGGGCTGGGCGTAGTAGGCGCGGGTACGGACCTCGTCGGGCAGGTCCTCGTCGGGGTTCATTCCGCTGATCTTCACGTAGCCCCCCGCGGGGATCGCGCCGATCGCGTACTCGGTCTCCCCCACCTTCTTCGAGAGGATCGTGGGCGGAAAGAACAGCGAGAACTTCTCCACGCGCATGCCGACGGCCTTCGCTGCCGCGAAGTGCCCCGCCTCATGAAGGATGATCAGCAGGGCGAAGCCCACGAAGGCGAGAAACCAGCTCATGCCCGGCGGCCCTCGGCACCCGCCGTGAAGGCCCCGCTCCGAGCTCCGTCGCGGGCGAGCGACCCCGCCAGCTCGCGGGCCTCGCCGTCCGCGGCGTACAGGTCGGAGAAGTGGCGCACGGGACGGGCGGGGAGCGCCTCCAGTGTCCGCTCGATCACCCCGGCAATGCCCGGGAAGTCCAGCTCACCGGCCAGGAATGAGTGCACGGCCACCTCGTTCGCCGCGTTGAGGACACACGGTGCCGTCCCGCCCGCGGCGGCGGCCTCCTGGGCCAGCCGCAGGCACGCGAAGGTCTCTGTGTCCGGCGCCTCGAAGGTCAGCTCGCCGAGGGCGGCGAGGTCGAGTGTCTCGACCGCCACGTCAGCGCGCTCGGGGTGGTGCAGGGCGTAGGAGATCGGCACGCGCATGTCGGGGTAGCCGAGGTGGGCCAGCGACGCGCCGTCGTTCAGCTGGATCAGCGAGTGGACGATCGACTGCGGGTGCACCACCACGTCGATGCGGTCGTACGGGACGCCGAACAGGTGATGGGCCTCGATCAGCTCGAGGCCCTTGTTCATGAGGGTGGCCGAGTCCACGGTGATCTTGCCGCCCATGTCCCAGGTGGGGTGGGCGAGCGCCTCCTCGCGCGACACGCCGGCCAGCTCGGCCGCGCTCCGGCCTCGGAAGGGCCCTCCCGAGGCCGTGAGCACCAGCCTGTCGACGGTGCCCGGAGGCTGGCCCTCGATCAGCTGGAAGAGCGCGGAGTGCTCGGAGTCGACCGGCAGGATCTGGGCCCCCGTGGCCTCCGCAAGCGCCATCACGAGCTCGCCGCCGACCACGAGGCTCTCCTTGTTGGCGAGCGCCAGGTCGATGCCCTCGCCCAGCGCGGCCACCGTCGGCCCGAGGCCCGCAAAGCCGACGAGGGCGTTGAGGACCAGATCGCAGTCGGTGTCGGTGATCAGGCTCACGAGGCCCTCGGCCCCGGCCACCACGTCGCCGTCCGTCCATGCCTCGGCCGCGCGGGCCGCGGCGTCCGGATCGGCGAGGGCCACCCGGCCGACGCCGTAGGTGGCCGCCTGCTCGAGCACGGCCTCGACGTTGGAGTGCGCCGCGAGACCGACCACCTCGAGGGAGTCGCTCTGCGAGACCACGTCCAGCGCCTGGGTTCCGATCGAGCCTGTCGACCCGATGATGAGGATCCTGCGCATCGGCTGGAGTGTAGGAGGGGGGCGGAAGTGGCTCGTGCTGCGCCACGTCCATGGGCTCCGGCGGTCCAATCTGACGCCCCACCTTACCCCGAGACCGGCGCAGGGATTAAGTGCCGCACGCACACAGCAGCCCCGAACCGCTCCCGAGTGGGGCTACCAGGGAGCCGGGCCCCTTTCGATCCGCCGGGCTGTTCTATCCGCCATCGAAGGCATGTTCCCCCTCATACCACTGCTCCCCCGACCACGCCATCTCCCAGAACGCCAGCTCGTAGCGGCTGCTGGTCACGAAGGCGCGCTCCATCCGCCCGAGCGTCGCGGGGCCGGCTTCCTCGGCCACGCGGTCGGTGAGCGCCCGGCACCACCCCGCCGGCTCGGCGAACTCCGTCGAGGAGTACATGTCGATCCACCTCGCCAGGCGCTCCTCACCCGGACGCTCGCGCTGGGCCAGCCGCTCCCCTACCTCGCAGTAGCCCCACATGCAGGGCAGCAGCGCAGCGACCAGCTCGGCGAAGTCGCCGTGGGCGGCGGTGCGCACAAGGAAGTCGGTGTAGCCCTGGGTGGTGGGAAGCATCGTCTCGGCCTCCAGCTCGCCGGGAGAGATGCCGAGCCCTGCGGCATAGGAGCGGTGAAGGGACATCTCCTCACGCAGGATTGCCTGGGTCAGGTCGGCGAAGCGAGCCATCGTCTCCAGATCCGGCGCGCGTGCGGCGCCGAGGGCGAGGAGGCGCCCGTACTCGATCAGGAACAGGTAGTCCTGGCGGATCCAGGTGGAAAAGCGCGCGAGATCGAGCGTGCCGTCCCCGATCCCGGTGACGAACGGGTGGCGGTGCTGGGCCTCCCAGATCCCCGCGGCCGAGCGACGCAGAGCCTCCGATGCGCTCATCACCCGTACCCGAGAGCCACGGCTACGTAGAAGCCCACCACGACCGTGAAGAAGGCGGCGTCAAGGCGGTCGAGCGCGCCCCCGTGGGCCCCGAAGAGGCGGCCCGCGTCCTTGACCGCGAGGTCGCGCTTGACGGCGGACTCGAACAGGTCTC
>JBPCJI010000177.1:0-12247 GCA_051005475.1 Thermoleophilaceae bacterium | reverse complement strand
ATCGCAGGCCGTATCTGGTGGCGCTCATCACCGTCGACCCCGAGGAGGGCCCGGCGTTCGCCGAACAGCACGGGCTGGACGTGGAGGACGTCGCGGTGTCAGAGGAGATGCGTGCCGAGGTACAGCTGGTCGTCGAGGGTGTCAACGCCCAGGTCGGCTCCGTTGAGCGGATCAAGAAGTTCGCGATCCTCCCGCGCGACTTCACGCAGGAGACGGGCGAGCTCACCCCGACGCTCAAGGTGAAGCGCAACGTCGTGACCGAGACACACGGGGACGCGATCGAAGCGCTGTATTCGGGGTAGGCCCCCTCCCTCCCGAACCGACTCGGCGCGAAGGTCCTACGACTCGTCCGACTGCCTCAACAGGGCTCCCGTGGTCTGCTCGAGGATCCTCCTCCAGGCGGCGGTCTTCTCTCGCTCCTCGGAGAACTTGCGGACCACCTTGCGCACCCGCGTCGCAGAGATCTCGATGCCGTGCTTGGCGCACACGCTCTTCAGCTGGTCGTAGTCCTCCGCGAGCTTGAGCGTGACCGACTCGAAGCCGTGTCGCGCGATCTCCACCCGCTTGGTGAAGTTCATGATGTTCGTCTCGAACATCAGCTCGTCGTTGGGATCGGGCTCGATCAGGATGATGTCCACGCCGGGGTACTTCTCCTGCCAGTGCTGCACCGCCTCGTGGAGGCGCTGGTGGGCAAGCAGCTTGAAGGCCTGGTAGCCGATCTGCGGAAAGCCCATGTCCGCCACGCGGCGCACGCGGCTGCCGAGCAGGGTCGGGATCACCTGCTCGAAGTCATTGACGTAGGGGACAAGCGGGTTCACCACGATCACGAACCTGGCGCCTCGCTCGACGGCGATGTCGACGTTGGTGGTCGACCGTATCCCGCCGTCGACCAGCTGCCTGCCCTTCACCTCGATGGGCTTGTAGACCATCGGCAGCGCGGTCGAGGCCGCCACGGCGCGGGCGATCGGCACGTCCTCCCAGTCCTCCCCCCCGAGCACGATCCGCTCGCACGTGTCGAGGTCCGTGGCGGCGAGGTACAGCTCGTTGCCCAGCAGGCGGAAGTCGTTCGTGCGGTCGGGGTCCCCCAGGACCCGCTCGAGATAGTCCTGGATCGCCTGGCCGTCGTACAGCCCCGACGGTAGCCCCTCCGCCAGCTGTACGGCCAGGTCGATGATCGAGAACTGGCCGAGCTGGGTGACGACGTTCCGGGCGAGACCGAGCATCCGCAGTGGCAGCAGCGCCGCGCTCTGGGCGAACTCAAGGTAGTTGGGGCGCATCAGCGAGCCGCGATCGAGGTCCCGGAACGGCGTCGGCACCTGCTGATTGACCACACGCATCATCTCCTCGGGCGTGACCCCGTTGGCCGCGAGGGCCCCGACGAACGCTCCCGCGCTCGTGCCCACGTACACGTCGAACTCGTTCACGGTGCGGTTCACGGCCAGCAGGTCGAGCGCGCGCAGGGCGCCGATCTCGTAGACGCCGCCGGTAAAGCCACCGCCACCGAGCACGAGGGCCGTCCTCGAACGCCGCGCATGGCGGCGCTTGGGCTTGCCGACCGTCTTGCGCTCGTTGGCCGACGGCTTCTGAAGCTTTACGACCTCGCCCACAACCCCATTATCGGGCATCGGGCGCCGAACGGCGTGGGAACGGTGCGCTCCCCTTGCCTCGCTACGGTGTTTCACTCCGAGATGTCGCACCCGCGCACAGCACCCGTAGTCTTCCTTGCCCTGCTCGCGCTCGCGTCGGGCGTCCCACCGGCCTCCTCAGCCCCGGCCCGAGGCGCCCAGGTCGAGGACTCCGCCTTGCAAGACAAGCTCACCCGGGCGATGCGACCGGCAGGCCTGAGCTCGGGCGCCTACGTGGTCAACGTGGACCGCGGGCGCGCCGTCTTGCGCTGGCGCCACAGGCGCGCCAGGATCCTGGCCTCCAATGTCAAGCTCTTCACCACCTCGGCCGCGCTCGCCCGCTTTGGCCCCGCGGCACGGCTGAGCACCGAGGTGAGAGGGGACGGTGATCTGGGCCTTGACGGCACCTACCACGGGAACCTGTACCTCGTCGGGGGTGGGGACCCGACCTTCGGCAGCCGCCGCTTCGGCGTGCGCGCCTATGGCCGTGCAGCCGCGGTGGAGGACCTGGCCACGCAGGTGAAGGAGTTGGGCATCGAGCGGGTCACGGGCCGCGTGCTCGGGGACGAATCGCGCTTCGATTCCCTGCGCGGGGGCCCGGATTCCGGCTTTCGCATCTCGATCTACGTCGGCCCGCTCTCGGGCCTGGCCTACAATCGCGGGCTCGCCTCGGAGTCAGGCCGCAGCTTCCAGCTGCGCCCCCCGGCGTTTGCGGCCGCGGCCCTTGACTCTGCCCTGGCGCGCCGCGGCGTGGCCGTCAAGGGCGCGGCGCGCTCTGGTCCCGCCCCGCAAGGGGCACAACGCCTGACCTTCGTGAGCTCTCCCAGCATGGCCCGCCTCGCGGCACTGACCAACAAGTCCTCGGACAACTTCCTCGCCGAGACGCTCATGAAGGATCTGGCGATGCAGGCGGACGGCAGGGGCACCACGACCGGTGGAGCGCGCATTGCCGCAGCGTTCGCGAGCCGTCTCGGCGGCCGCGCCCGCCTGGTGGACGGCTCGGGCCTGTCGCGAGGCAACCGTGCGTCTCCTTTCGCGGTCGCGAGGCTGCTGATGGCGCTGCGAGGGCGTCAGGACGAGTTCCCGGCCTTCTTCGACTCGCTCTCGATCGCCGGGCGCGACGGCACACTGGGACCGCGCATGCGGCGTGGCCCCGCGCGCAATCGCTGCCGCGGGAAGACCGGGACGCTCTCGGGAGTCTCGGCCGTCTCCGGCTACTGCAAGGCCCGGTCGGGGGATACCTACGTGTTCTCGATCCTCATGAACGGCGTGAACCCGTTCGGTGCCCGGGCGCTCCAGGATCGCATGCTCCAGGCGATCGCCGGCACGAGAGGCGACTGAGCCAGGTCAGCCTTCGAGTAGTTTCAAGAGACCGCTCTCATCGAGCACCTCGGTCCCCAGTCCCTCCGCTTTACCGAGCTTAGAGCCGGGATCCTCGCCCGCCACCAGGTAGTCCGTGTTCTTCGACACCGAGCCGGTCACCTTGCCCCCTTCCGCTTCTATCCGCTCGGTGGCCTCCTCGCGGGTGAGGCCCGCGAGCGTGCCGGTGAGCACGAACGTCTTGCCGGAGAGCAAGCCCTCGGGTGCTTTGTCGGCGCGGCCCTCCTCCTCCATCGAAAGCCCGTGGCGACGCAGGCGCTCGATCAGCCCGCGGGTCGCCTCCTCGGACAGCGTCTCCGCAATGGTCTGAGCGAGTATCGGGCCGATGCCCGGCGTGACCTCGATCTCCTCCGAAGAGGCGTTCAGCAGCGCGTCCATCGTCCGGAAGCGGCCTGTCAGCGCCCGAGCGTTCACGAAGCCGATGCCGGGGATCCCGAGGCCATAGAGCACCCGGTGAAAGGGCTGGGACTTCGACTGCTCGATGGCGTTGAGGAGGTTGCGCACCGAGATCTCGCCGAAACCCTCGAGCGCAAGGAGCCGTTTGCCATCCACCTCATAGATGTCGGCCACGCTCTCGATCAGGCCATCGGAGAGAAACCGCTCCGCCTGCTTCTCGCCCAGCCCCTCGATGTCCATCGCTCCCCGGCTCACGAAGTGCTTGACCGCCTGAAAGAGCTGGCCCGGACAGGATGCGCGGTTGGGGCAGATCGTCCACACTCCCCCCTCCGGCTTCACGGTGGGCGTGTCGCAGGCGGGACACCGCGTCGGCGGGTCGGGCACCGGACTGCGCTTCCTGTTGCGCTGGGCTCTCGAGGTGGGTGAGACCACCTGTGGAATGACGTCCCCGGCGCGCATCACGATCACCTCGTCGCCCTCGCGGACGTCCTTACGCTTCAGGTCCTCCTCGTTGTGGAGAGTGGCGAGCCTGACGGTCACGCCCGAGACCTGCACCGGCTCGAGCTGCGCGAAGGGCACCATGTGCCCGGTGCGCCCCACGTTCCACGCCACCCGCACGAGGGTTGTCGTGGCGGTCATCGGCGGGAACTTCCACGCGATCGCGCCACGCGGCTCCCGGCCCACGACGCCGAGCCGACGCTGGAGATCCAGATCATCAACCTTCACGACCACGCCGTCGATCTCGAAGTCGAGTGCCTCCCGACGCGCCTCCCAGGCGCGGCAGGCTCCCACGACCTGGTCGAGGCTCTCGTGGCGCTCGATGTCGGGGTTCACCTTGAAGCCGTGAGCGCGCAGCCACTCGAGCGACTCGAAATGGCTGCTCAGCTCGAGTCCCCTGAGCGCCCCGATCGAGTAGCACCAGACCGACAGCGGGCGGGCGGCGGCAAGCTGGGGATCGAGCTGCCGGATCGAGCCGGCCGCCGAGTTGCGCGGGTTGGCGAAGGTGGGCTCCTCCGCCGCGGCGCGCTCCTCGTTCAGCTTCGCGAAGGCGGCCCGCGGCAGGTAGGCCTCGCCACGTACCTCCAACAGCCGTGGGGCGCCCTCGACGCGCAAAGGGACGGCCTTGATCGTGCGGAGGTTCTGGGTCACGTCCTCGCCGATCTCACCGTCCCCACGGGTTGCTCCCCGCTTGAGCACCCCGTCCTCGTAGAGCAGCGAGATGGCGAGCCCGTCGACCTTCGGCTCGGTCACGAACCGGATCTCGGCGTCGGACACGCCCTCCTTGTTCAGCAGGCGCTCGGAGCGCTCGAGCCATGCGCGCAGCTCCTCCTCGTTGCGCGCGTTCGCGAGCGAGAGCATCGGCTGCAGGTGCCGTGCCGGCTCGAAGCGCGCCAGCGGCGTGGCGCCCACCCGCCGGGTCGGCGAGTCCGGGGTGAGGAGATCGGGATGCTCGGTCTCCAGGTCGCGCAAACCGCCCAGCAGGAAGTCGTATTCGGCGTCGGAGATCTCCGGATCGTCGAGCACGTAGTAGCGGTGGTTGTGGTACTCGATCTGCCTCCGCAGCTCGCGGGCACGGACGGCGGCGTTGCTCTCGCCTCCCCCGTCGGAGCCCGGTGAGCCGGAGCCGGGGGTGAGGGTCAAGCCTCGCGGGCCGCGGGTGCCAGCAGCCGGTCGAGGTCAAACCCGGCCAACTCCTCCACTCCGGCCGCATCTGTCAGGTCGAAGTGGAGCGGGGTCACCCCGATGCAGCCCTCGGCGATGGCTGCGAAGTCCGTCCCCTCCTCGTGGTGGTAGCCCGGATCCTCACCGTAGATGCGGTAGCGGCGCCTGCCGTCCTCCTCCTCCGCGAGCTCGAGGCGATCACGGTAGATCCGCTTGCCGAGCCGGCAGGCCCGCGCGCCGGCGATATCCCCGGCGGGGCAGTTCACGTTGAGGAGGGTGCTGTCGGGCATCGGGACCGCCTCGAGTTCCTCGACCACCCTCGCCACGAAGCTCGCCGCCCGGTCGAAGTCCTCGGCGGTCCAGGAGCGCCCGGCGCGGAAGTCCATCTGTCCCCGGTCTGCCTGCTGGGAGACGGCGATGGCGGGGATGCCGAGCACGATCCCCTCCAGGGCGGCCGCGACGGTGCCCGAGTAGGTGATGTCATCGCCCAGGTTAGAGCCATGGTTGATGCCGGAGACGATCAGCTCAGGCTCGAACTCGATCAGCCCGAGCGCCGCAAAGCGCACGCAGTCCACCGGGGTTCCATCGGTGGCGTAGCCCGACACGCCATCGCCCATGTCAACCTCCTCGACCCAGAGGGGCTTACGCGTGGTGATGCTGCGAGCCATCGCGCTGCGGTTTGAGTCGGGCGCGATCACCGCGAGCTCCACACCGGGCACCTCGAGCAGCGCGCGGCGCATCGTGCGCAGGCCGACCGCCTCGATTCCGTCGTCGTTTGTCAGCAGGACCTTCACGTACGGTCACGAGGATAGTCGGGGCCGGGCCACCAGATCGGACACGGCTCGCCAAGCGCCCAAGGGGTATTGACCCTCCCGCGAGCGGTGCTCCCTGTCGCCGCGAGCGGGAGGGTCAATACCCCGCCCCCCTCAATACCCCACATGCTCCAGGTAGAGCCCCCACGGCGCGGCGGTATCGCCCGCTTCGCTCCTGGGCCGCCCCTCCAACAGGCCGGCGAAGGCATCGACATCGAGCCGGCCCGCCGCCACGGCAAGCATGGTGCCCACGAGCGTGCGCACCATGCGGCGCATGAAGCTGTCGGCCTCGATCCAGAAGGCCAGCACCTCGGGTCCCTCGCTCACCCATTCGGCACGGGTCACGCGGCGCTCGAAGCGCGAGTGGTTGTTCCGGGTAGGGGTAAAGGCCGTGAAGTCGTGCCTGCCGGGCATCAGTGCCGCGCATGCCTCCAGCGCCGCACGGTCGATCGGGTACTTCCAGTGCAGCGCGCGCCTGTGCTCGAAGACCCGCGGCACGGGACCGCTGCTCACGCGGTAGCGGTACGTGCGCGCCCGGGCATCCCGGCGGGCATCGAAGCCTTCGGGGGCCGGCTCGCTGGCCAGCACGCGGACGTCCCGCGGCAGAACGCCGTTCAGCGCCGACTGCCAGGCGTGGCTTCCGTCGTGGCTTGCCACTTGGCCGCGGGCGTGCACGCCGGCGTCCGTCCGGCCCGCCACCGTGAGGTCGACCTCCCGGTGCAGCAGCCGTGCGAGCGCCTCCTCCATCGTGGCCTGCACCGTGCGCTCGCCGGGTTGACGCGCCCACCCGGCAAAGCCGGTGCCGTCGTACTCCAGCAGCAGCCGGGCGGTCAGGACTACCCGCGCCTGCGCGCGACGATCAGGACATACGGGGCCTCCATCGCTATCGGGCCGTCCCCGCCGGCCCACTGCCTGGCCAGCTCGACGAGCTCTTCCCGAAGCCGCCCGTACTGGTCTGCCGGCATGTTCGCCTTCGCTGCGGCCTGCATCGGGGCGTGGCGCTCCATGTCGGCGACGAACGCCTCGGGCGAGCGCGCGGACCACGGCAGCGCCCGTTGCTCCATCTCGATCGAGTTCGCCAGGCCCTCGAAGCGCTCGCGCACGACCTCCTCCTTCGACCACTCCTCGAGCCTCGGGAGGTCGGCCGGTGGCTCGCTGTAGGAGCGTGTTACGAGAAACATCTCGTAGGTGGGGCCCTCCGGCATCCATACGGTCATGCCGACCATGTTGCCCGGGCGCACGACCCGGAACATCTGCTCGGCCACCACGCGCGGCCGCGGAGCGATCATCGCCCCGAAGACCGAGCCCACGCAGTCAAATCGCGCATCCTCGAATGGCAGCTCCTCGGCATCGGCCTCGACCCATTCGATTCCATACCCCGCTGCCTCGGTGCGCGCCCGGCCCTGCTCCACCATTCCGGGTGCGATGTCAGAGGCCACCACCTCCGCCCCCTCATCCGCGCATGCCACGGCGAAGTTCCCGTCTCCGGCGGCCACGTCGAGCACCTCCTGGCCCGCCGAGACGGCACACGCATCACACAGGGCATGAGCTGCCGGGCGAAGGATCTCGGACAGGCCGGAGTACTCGCCCATGCCCCAGCCGGAGCGGGCCTGCTCCTTGATCTTGGCCAGGTCCACGTGCGCTCAGGCCGCCGATGGCGAATCGCCCCTAGACCAGCTCGAGGAAGACCATCTCCGTCGAGTCGGATTTCCGCGGCCCCAGCTTGAGGATTCGCGTGTACCCGCCCGGGCGCTCGGCGTAGCGCGGGGCGATCTCCTCGAACAGCTTGTAGACGATGAACTTGTCCTGGCCCAGCCGGGCCATGGCCAGCCGGCGCGAGTGCTGATCGCCACGCTTGGCGAGCGTTATCAGCCGCTCGAGCTCGGGCTTGACCGCCTTGGCCTTCGCCTGGGTGGTCTGGATGCGCTCATGGTCGATGACCTCACGGGAGAGGTTCATCATCAGCGACTTGCGGTGGGCCGGGTCGCGGCTGAGCTTGCCCTTCTGCTTTCCATGGCGCATGAGCTTCCGATTCTAGGCGCTATGCCGTGCGCAGCGACAGCCCGCGCGCCTCGAGGGTCTCGATGACCTCCTCGATCGACTTGCGGCCGAAGTTCGGGATCGCGTTGAGCTCGGACTCGCTCTTCTGGACGAGGTCCCCGACGGTCTGCACGCCGGCCCGCTTGAGGCAGTTGTAGGAGCGCACGCCCAACTCGAGCTCCTCGATCAGGATGTCGTCCATGCCGTCCGCCCCGGCGATCGAGTTGCCGCCGGAAGGCTGGCCGAAGTCTCCTCCGACGGCCACGGCCGCGGCGCCGACCAGGCTGGCCCCGGCCTCACGCAGCGCCTCGACACGCTCCGGCTCGCTGAAGATCGCGAGATACTTGATCAGGATCTCGGCCGCCTCGCGCAGCGCCGCGTGCGGGTCGAGGGATCCATCGGTCTCGATGTCGAGCGTCAGCTTGTCGTAGTCGGTGCGCTGTCCCACGCGCGCGGACTCGACCTGGTAGGCCACCCGCTTCACGGGAGAGAAGATCGAGTCGATCGGGATCACGCCGATCGGCTGGTCAGGCGTCTTGTTGTCCTCCGCCGGCGAGTAGCCGCGGCCGTGGCCCACGGTCAGGTAGATCTCGAGCTTCGTCCGCTTCTCCAGAGTCGCGATGTGCGCCTCTGGATTGAGGATCTCGACTCCGGAGGGGAGGTCGATGTCCCCCGCCGTGACCTCACCCGGGCCCGTCACCACGAGCGGCGCCTCGATCTCGGCGGCGTCGGAGTGCATCCGGCAGACGATCTCCTTGAGGTTCAGAACGATGTCGGTGACGTCCTCCTTGACGCCGGGAATCGTCGAGAACTCGTGGGCGACGCCCTCGATCCGCACGCTCGTGACCGCGGCTCCGGCGAGCGAGCTGAGCAGGACTCGCCGTAGCGAGTTGCCGAAGGTGTAGCCGAAGCCGCGGTCGAGCGGCTCGATCGTGAACGTGCCGCGGTTGTCCTTCACGCTCTCGGCGGAGATCTGGGGTGTCTGGAACTCGATCATTGGTGGTGGTAGTCCTTCGCGTTGGTGCGCGCGCGCTCGCTCCCCGCGGCGCGCGCGTCTGGGACGGCTACTTGGAGTAAAGCTCGACGATCAGCTGCTCTTGCACCGGAGCGGCGATCTCGTCGCGCTCGGGGGCCCGGAGCACTTTGGCGGTGAGCCCGTCGTGGTCCGCCTGCAGCCAGGCCGGCACGACCGAGACGAGCTCGGTGGCGTCACGAATCGTCCGGTCGCCCTTCGACCCGACCTTCATCATGATCACGTCGTCAGGACGGACCTGGTAGGACGGGATGTCCACGCGGCGGCCATTGACGGTCCAGTGGCCGTGGCCGATCATCTGGCGGGCCTGGCGGCGCGAGGCCGCGAAGCCAAGACGCACGAGCACGTTGTCAAAGCGGGCCTCGAGCAGGCGCAGCAGATTCTCCCCGGTAACGCCGGGCTGGCGCGAAGCTCGCGCGTAGTAGTTGCGAAACTGCTTCTCGAGCACGCCGTAGTAGCGTCGGGCCTTCTGCTTCTCACGCAGCTGTACCCGGTACTCGGACTGCCGCGAACGGCCTCGCCCGTGGTCCCCGGGGGGATAGTTGCGCCGCTCGATCCCACACTTGTCGGTGAGACAGCGCTCGCCCTTGAGAAAGAGCTTCTCGCCCTCCCGCCGGCACTGCTTGCACTGTGCTCCGGTGTCGCGTGCCATGCCCTAGACCCTCCTGCGCTTGCGTGGCCGGCAGCCGTTGTGTGCCTGCGGCGTGACGTCTCGAATCGTGGTGATCTCGAGACCGGCGGCCTGAAGCGAGCGGATCGCGGTGTCGCGGCCCGAGCCCGGCCCCTTGACGAAGACCTCGACCTTCTCGAGTCCTTGCTCGATGCCCTTCTTGGCCGCGGCGTCCGCGGTGACCTGCGCCGCAAAGGGTGTCGACTTGCGCGAGCCCTTGAAGCCGGCGCCGCCCGCTGACTCCCATGCGATCACGTTGCCCTCGCGGTCGGTCAGCGAGACGATGGTGTTGTTGAAGCTCGTCTTCACGTGTGCCTGCCCATACGGGATGTTCTTCTTGACCTTGCGGCGCCCGCGCGGGCGGCCCGGCTTCTGAGCCGCCATCAGCCCGTCCCCCGCATCACTTCGACACCTTCTTCTTTCCGGCCACCTGCATGCGCCTCGGGCCCTTGCGGGTGCGCCCGTTGGTCTTCGTTCGCTGCCCGTTAACGGGCAGGCCGCGCCGGTGGCGGAGCCCCCGGTAGGCGCCGACCTCCATCAGCCGCTTCACGTTCTGAGAGCGCTCCCGGCGGAGATCGCCCTCGACCATGAGGTCGTTGTCGATCACCTCGCGGAGCTTGATCACCTCGTCGTCGGTCAGGTCCTTGACGTAGGTGTCGGGATCCACACCGACCTGCTTCAGCGCCTTGAGCGACTGCGAGCGGCCGATACCGAAGATGTAGGTGAGACCAATCTCGACCCTCTTGTTGAGGGGGATGTTGATGCCTGAGATTCGCGCCATCCGTAGTGGGTCAGCCCTGGCGCTGCTTGTGACGGGGGTTCTGGCAGATGACCAATACCGCTCCGCCCCGGCGGATGACCTTGCACTTCTCGCACATGGCCTTGACCGAGGCTCGAACCTTCATGGCTCCGTGGATCTACCTTCCATATAGAGAGAACGGAACGCCCAGCCCAGGAGACGGCCTGACGCCAACCGAAAAGACTAGCAAGCCAGGAGTGACGACGGCCTGCTCAGGCACCCGCGGCCGACGTGGCGGGTGCAGACGTGCGCTCTGCCGGAGGAACCGGGCGGGCCACGTCCTCCTCATCGTGCCACGGCGTGAGGACGCGGGGGCCGTTCGACGTGATGGCCACGGTGTGCGCGAAGTGCGCGGCGAGCGAGCCGTCGCGGGAGTAGACGGCCCAGTTGTCGGTACCCATGCGCACCTCGTGACCTCCGGCGTTGACCATCGGCTCGATGGCGAGGACCATGCCCTCCTCGAGCTCCGGGCCGGTGCCCGCCCGGCCGAAGTTGGGGATCTGGGGGTCCTCGTGCATTTCGCGGCCCACCCCGTGGCCCACCAGCGAGCGGATCACCGATGCGCCATCGGCCTCCACCCTGCGCTGGACGGACGCCGAGACGTCGCCCAGCCGATTCCCGGCGCGACACTGCTCGACCGCATCGAAGAGCGCCGCGCGAGTGGTGGCGAGCAGGCCTCTGGCCACCGGGCTCACCGGACCGATGGGGAGGGTGACCGCGGCGTCGGCAACCCAGCCGTTCAGCATCACGCCGATGTCGATCGACAGGATGTCTCCCCGTGAGAGCCGGTAGGGCCCGGGGATGCCGTGCACGACCATTGAGTTCGGGGAAGCGCAGATCGACCCCGGAAAGCCACGGTAGCCCTTGAAAACCGGCTCGGCCCCCTGGGACCGGATGAACCGCTCGGCCGCCTGATCGAGCTCGCCGGTGCTCACCCCGGCGCGGGCCTTTCCACGCAGGAGGCGGTGGCAGCGCGCGAGGATGCGGCCGGAGGCCGCGATCGCCTCGATCTCCGCTGCCGACTTCTTGATGATCAAGGCACCATCTCCTTAGAGTTCCTCCTCCAGGCGAAGCGTGGCCAGCGTGGCCCTGATGTGCCCGTGGACCTCTTCGGGTGCCCGCGTCCCATCGAAGCGACGCAGGAGACCCTGCCTGTCGTAGTAGTCGATCAGCGGCTTGGTCTGGTCGTGGAAGACCTCGAGCCGGTGGCGGACGGTCTCCTCTCTGTCGTCCTCGCGCTGGACGAGCACCGAGCCGTCCTGGTCACAGAAGCCCTCGTTCTTCGGCGGGTCGAACTCGACGTGGTAGACGTGGCCGCTCTTCTCGCACATGCGTCGCCCGGAGAGGCGGCGGATGACCTCCTCGTCGGGAGCCTCGATGCAGAGCGCCGCGGTCAGCCGCCTCCCGAGCGAGTCGATCGCCCCTGCCAGTGCGTCGGCCTGGGTCACGGTGCGTGGAAAGCCGTCGAGCACGAACCCATCACGCGCCTCCGCGCTGTCCACGCGGTCGACGATCACGCGGCAGACCACCTCATCCGGCACAAGGTCCCCGCGATCCATGTACTCCGTGGCCTCGCGACCCAGCTCGCTCCCCTCCTTGACGGCGGCGCGCAGGATGTCCCCCATGGCGTAGTAGGGAACGTCGAAGTCGGCCCGTAGCCGCTCGGCCTGCGTGCCCTTCCCCGCGCCCGGCGGGCCGAGCAGGATCAGATTCAGCTCGCTCACGACCCGACAAGGCTACCGCCCGGGGCCCACCAGCCCAGAAGCGGTCGAAACGGTCACCGGTCGCCGCTCCCCGTCGAAACGGTCACCGGTCGCCGTAGGGCAAGGG
>JBPCJI010000176.1:0-11250 GCA_051005475.1 Thermoleophilaceae bacterium | reverse complement strand
CGCGCAGGTCGGATGCGTAGCGCTCGAGTTGGCGCTCCTTCTCCTCGGCAAGGCGCGCGTACCTCTCGAGCTCAGCTCGAAGCCGGCTCAACTCCTCGCGTAACGCGTCCTCGTCTATCGCCGCCTTGGCCATCTTCTCTCTCCCAGGGCAAGGCTATCGGCCGCCTGCATTGTTTACCGCGGGACCGGGCCCGCCCGTCAGGATCCTGTGCGCCGCCGCCGCCGCCTGCTCCACGGGAACGACCTCTGCATCCGTCTGCGTGTCGGCGCTCTCGCCGCCGGTGGAGAAGAGAAGCATCGTCCGCGCAAGCGGCGGCCCGTTGAGCACCGCGTCCGGACTGCGCATGCCGGCATCCACGAGCGCCACCTCGAAGTGTCGGTGCCGGCGGGCCTGGGTCGCGGCGGTGCCGCTCGTGACCCACTCGTGGTCTAGGCCAAGCTCCACGAGCGCGGGCGCGAGCCGGTTCCGCACCGAGGACCGGCCCACCACCAGGACGCACCTCCCGCGCACCGACTCGCCGCGGTGCCCGGGCTCGGCCGGCAGGTGGATCGTGAAGGTGGTGCCCTCACCCGGGAGGCTGTCCACCTCGATCGATCCGCCCTGCAGGTCCACCAGCGACTTCACGATCGACAGCCCCAGGCCCGTTCCGGAGCCACCGTCGTCGCGCCGTACGAAGCGGTCGAAGACGGTGTGGAGGTCCTCCCGGCTCATCCCGTGGCCGTCATCGCTCACCGCGATCC
Organism: Thermoleophilaceae bacterium; assembly: GCA_051005475.1. Lineage (GTDB taxonomy): Bacteria > Actinomycetota > Thermoleophilia > Solirubrobacterales > Thermoleophilaceae > JAAYBF01. The sequence goes on along the minus strand of JBPCJI010000176.1, from coordinate 10,509 downwards.
GGAGGCGCCCCTCCCCCGCCCGCACGGCGATCTCGATGCGACCGCCCTCACCCGTGTACTGGTGGGCGTTTGAGAGCAGGTTGGTCACGATCTGTCGCACCCGCGCCGGATCGGCAAGCGCCCGCGGCAGGGAGGCGGGCAGATCCAGGTCGAGGCGCTGCCCCTTGCGTGCCACGCCCGGGGCCATCAGCGCCGCCACCTCCGCCACGACCTCGGTCAGGTCGAAGAGCCGGGGGTGCACCTCCATCCCTCCCGCCTCGAGGCGAGCCACGTCGAGCAGGTCGTTCACCAGGTCGACAAGTCGGTCCGTGCTGAGCAGGATCACATCCACGAACTCGCGCTCTCGCCGGCCGAGGGCATCCGAGCTCCCGAGCAGCTCCACGAACCCCTTGATCGATGTGAGGGGACTGCGCAGCTCGTGGGACGCCGTCGCCACGAAGTCGGACTTGACCCGCTCGAGCCGTGCCCGCTCGGAGATGTCGCGCAGCGTCCAGACCACCCCGTCGCTCGCCCCCGACCCCAGTCGGGCCGCCGTGATGGACAGCGTCCTGCCCTCGTGGTCCACAGTGACCTCCCGATCGAGTGCCTCTCCGAGTACCGGGAGAGGGCTGCCGGGCAGGTGGGCATCCACCCCCGGCCGCAGTGCGGGGGCGACCTCCGCCACGCGCGGGTTCACGGCGCTGACGGTGCCATCGGAACCGCATACCACCAGCGCATCCCCGAGGCTCTCGATCGTCACCGCAAGCTTTTCGCGCTCGGCCTCTATGCGCGCCTGGGCACCCTCGAGCCGTTCGGCCATCGTGTTGAACGCCGAGTCCAGCTCGCGCAGCTCGAGTGGCCCGCTCGGCTCCACGCGCTCTGAAAGGTCCCCCGCGGCGAGCTTCTGCGTGGCTGTCACGAGCTCGTCCAGGGGCCGCCGGATCGAGCCGATCAGAGCGGCGATCAGCGTAAGGGCCCCCAGCAGGGCGAGTCCGCCGGCGCCGCTGGTGGTGATGAGCGCGGCGCGCGATTTGTCGCCGACGCTGTCGCGGGCCTCCGCGCGGCGTTCGCGCTGTCGTGCCACGAGGTCCTCACCGGCCTCGCGCCCCAGGAAGATCGCTTCCGCAAGCCGGCGCCGGTCGCCGCGCGATCGGCGGGTCCCTCCGGCGAGGCGTCTCGCCCCCTCCTGCGCCGACACCCTCTCGCGGACCATCCGCTCGCTCTCACGGTCCCCCCGGGCAAGGCTCATGGCCTGCAGCGCCTGCCCGTCGAATGCAGCTCGTGCGCGGCCGCGGGTGACCGCCGCGCCGGCGCCGTCGGCCCGGAGCAAGGTTTCCTCGATCACCGCCGCAGCCAACAACCGCGAGGAGGCCGACTCGAGCTCGTAGGTGCGGGCCAACGCGTCCTCGTAGTCCTGACGCGCCGAGTAGAGATTGCCGACGCCGAGCGCCGCGATGACGGCGAGGACGAGCGTCAGGCCGATCAGCGAAAGGGTCAGCGTGGGCGCGAGGGGGAGCCGCCGGAGCACGTCTCGAACACCCCTCGGCTGTGACCGCCCGGCAGGCGTCGCGGCAGCAGAGGCGCGCCGTCTTCCGCCGGGATCTACCATGGACCTGTGAAGTTGATAGGCACCTGGAGGCGCCAGGCGGCCCGCGCCGCGGGGGCCTCCCTGATCGCACCGCTCGCGCTGCTTCTCGCGGCGGCGGTGGTGGCTTCCGGGGGTGGCCTCGGAGGCATCGGCTCGCTCAGCCAGGTCGCCTCCGGGCCCGCGCTGCCGGACATCGGCCTCGAGTCCGCGCCGGCAGTGGCCCTCGAGGACGGCGAGATCGTGGAACCGGAAGTCGCCGAGCCCGGCGTGCCCCCGCCGGCGGCTCCTTCGACCGGGCCCCCCGCCTCAGCCGCCCCGACGAGTTCCGCGCCACCGGCGTCTGGCGGGACGCTTCTGCCCGGCCGGATAGGCCCGCGACCTCGCGACGGCGAGACCTTCCAGCCCCCCGCGACCCTGGGCGGTGAAGACGGCGCGACCGTGCCCTCCGCGCCGGCCGCACCAGAGCCCGTGGACGATCTCCTCGAGGTCACGCGCGGCGTCGGCAACTCGATGCCGGGACCTCTGGGACCGCTCACGAACGACGTCCTCAACCTGCTGCTCGGGCCGCCGCGCCCATAGGGGCCGGGGCTCAGGCCTCCCGCCAGACCTCGACCGAGACCTCCTGGACCGGCAGCGCGATCGGGGGCTCGGGCTTCGTGGCCTTCACCCTCACCGAGTCCGCGCCGTAGCGCTCCATCAGCCGGCCGGCGATGGCCGTGCAGAGGCGCTCGAGCGTCTTGTAGGAGCGTTCCTGTGCGGCCAGCGCCACCTGCTCGCACGCGTCGGCGTAGTCGACGGTGTCCTCCACCCGGTCGGTCACCATGGCGTCGCAGTCCGTGAGCTCAAAGGCCACGTCGAGCAGCAGGCGCTGGCCGAGCTCGCGCTCGGCAGCCGTGATCCCGTGCCGGGTGAAGAGCGAGAGCCCGGTGATCTCCACGGTCACTGCCGGCTCGGGGATCTCATCGTCCTCGTCCTCGCCTGCGAAGCCTCCGCCCTCGAGCTCGTCGTCCGGCTCGAGCGGGTCGCGCTCCTCCTCCATCATTGACTGCCTCCTGCCATCTGGGGGCCGACCGTAGCAGCGGCGACCGCCAGCGCATCGGCCACCTCGGCAACGTCGTGTACCCGGAACACGGTCGCGCCGCGCTCAAGTGCGAGCACGTTCGTCGCGATCGTCCCCGGCAGGCGCTCCCCTTCCGCCCTCCCTCCCGCGAGCTTCCCGAGGAAGCTCTTGCGGGACGTTCCGAGCACCACGGGGCGCCCGAGCGCCACGATCTCGTCCAGGCGCCGCAGCAGCTCGAGGTTGTGCTCCACCGTCTTGCCGAAGCCGATTCCTGGATCCAGCCACACGCGCTCCTCCGCAACGCCCTCGCCGACAGCGAAGGCCAGGCGCTCCTCGAGGAACGCCTTGACGTCCGAGACCACATCTTCGTAGCGCGGCTGTTCCTGCATCGTGCGGGGCTCGCCGAGCATGTGCATGAGGCAGCACTCCGCCCCCCGCTCGGCGACAAGAGCCGCCATGTCCGGATCGAAGCGCAGCGCGGAGACGTCATTCACGATCCGGGCGCCCGCTCCCAGCGCCGCCTCGGCCACGGCCCGCTTGGTCGTGTCGACCGACAGCGTGAACTCCCCGCCTGAGGAGAAAAGCGCCTCGATCACCGGGATCACGCGTCCAAGCTCCTCCTGCGCGGAAACCGGCTCTGCCCCCGGGCGGGTTGACTCCCCTCCGACATCGAGGATCTCCGCCCCGTCGGCAGCCAGCGTCAGCCCGCGCGCGACGGCGGCCTCGGCATCAAGGTACCGCCCCCCGTCCGAGAACGAGTCCGGCGTTACGTTCAGCACTCCCATGACCGTGAAGGGAGGGCTCACGACGCCAGTGATCAGGACGAGGGCGCGGTTCGCGCCCTCGCAGGAGCCCATGGTTCATCGCACCCTCGCGGGAAGCCGTGGGTCAAGAGGCGCGGGGGGTTCCGGGGGGCGAGAGCCCCCCGGGCTTCTCTGGTGATTCGAGGCCGGACATCTCCGCGGTGCCGCCGGCGAGTCCGGGGCGGGGCAGCGGCTGCGGCTTGCGCTCGGGCTTGCGCTGCGGGAGCTCCGGCGCGGGGGGCGGCCCCTGCGGGAGGACCGGCTCCTCCGCCCCGAAGACCTCGAGCTCATCCTTGCCGTCGAGCAGCTGAATGAACTCATCCCGCTCGATCGTCTCACGCCGCAGCAGGATCTCGGATGTGTGGTCGAGCTGCTCCCTGCGCTGGTCGAGAATGTCGCGGGCGGCCTGGTGGGCCTCCTCCACGACACGACGGATCTCATCGTCGATCTCGCGCGCCACGTCGTCGGAGTAGTCCGGCTCGGAGGAGAACTCACGGCCGAGGAACGGCTGGCCGTGGTCGTGGCCGAACACGCGCGGGCCGAGCTTCTCCGACATGCCGAAGCGCATCACCATCTGCTTGGCGGTCGCGGTGACCTTCTCGATGTCGTTCGAGGCGCCGGTGGTGACCTCGCTGAACACGAGCTCCTCCGCCGCGCGCCCGCCGAGGGTCATTGCCATCGTGTCCTGCAGCTCGGCGCGGGTGGTGAGGAACTTGTCCTCGGTCGGAAGCGAGATCGTGTAGCCGAGCGCCTGCCCGCGCGAGATCACCGAGACCTTGTGGACGGGGTCGGTGTGGTCCAGGAAGTGGGCGACGATCGCGTGTCCCATCTCGTGGAAGGCGGTGATCCGCCGCTCCTTCTCGCTCATCACCCGAGTCTTCTTCTCGGGGCCGGCGATCACGCGCATGATCCCCTCCTCGAGCTGGACGTGGTCGATCTCGCGCTTGCCCGTGCGGGCCGCGAGCAGCGCCGCCTCGTTGACCAGGTTCTGGAGATCGGCTCCGGTGAAGCCTGGGGTCTGCGCCGCGAGGTTGTCCAGGTCGATCGTCTTCGCCAGCGGCTTGCCGCGCGTGTGGACCTCGAGAATCTTCGCGCGGCCCTTGCGGTCGGGGCGGTCCACGACTATCTGGCGGTCGAAGCGGCCCGGCCGCAGCAGGGCGGGGTCGAGGATGTCCGGCCGGTTGGTGGCGGCGATCAGGATGATGTTGTCCGTCATCGTGAAGCCGTCCATCTCCACGAGGAGCTGGTTGAGCGTCTGCTCACGCTCGTCGTGGCCGCCGCCCATGCCGGCGCCGCGGTGGCGGCCGACGGCGTCGATCTCGTCCATGAAGATGATGCAGGGGTTGTTCTGCTTGGCCTGCTCGAACAGGTCGCGCACACGCGAAGCCCCGACGCCCACGAACATCTCGACGAAGTCCGAGCCGGAGATGGAGAAGAACGGCACGCCGGCCTCGCCCGCGACCGCACGCGCCAGCAGCGTCTTGCCCGTGCCCGGCGGCCCGTACAGCAGCACTCCCTTGGGTATTCGCGCGCCGAGCGCCTGGAACTTCTTCGGGTTCTCGAGGAACTCCTTGATCTCGTGCAGCTCCTCGACCGCTTCGTCCACCCCGGCGACGTCGCGGAAGGTGATCTTGGGGGCGTCCACCGACATCCGCTTGGCGCGCGACTTGCCAAAGGACATCACCTTCGAGCCCCCACCCTGCATCTGGTTGATGATGAACAGCCAGAACAGCAGGAAGATCACGAACGGCAGGATGTACACGAGCGCGGTGGTCCAGCCGCTGCCCGACTTCGCCTTGACCTCGATCGGCACCTGTTCCGCGCGCAGGCTGTTGACCAGGTTCTGCTCGGTGTTGTCGGGATAGGCGGTCTTGTACCTCTTGCTCTGGCCGCCCTGGGCGGCCTTGAGCTCGACGTCGATTTGGTTGTTCTTCGTGTTGAGCGTGACCTCCTTGACCTTGCCCGAGCCGAGCTGGGCCAAGAACTCGGTGTACACCGGGTCCGGCGGGCGCTCGTTCGGGCTGATCAGCCTCTGGGCGAAGAACGCAAGGACGACCACGATCAGAATCGGGAAAAGCGCGCTTTTGAAGAATCTGCTCACAGGAAAAGGGCCGCGGGAGCGGGGGCGAAACAAAAGCCTAGCAAGGGAGTAGTCGTGCTCCTGCGCCTTCGGCCGGGGCACTACTCGCCCGGAGCGGGGTCCTTCAGCACCGCGACGTAGGGCAGATTGCGGAACCGCTCGGCGTGGTCGAGCCCGTAGCCGATCACAAACCGGTTGGGTATCTCGAAGCCGGTGTAGCGAATCGGGAGGTTGACCTTGCGCCGCTCCGGCTTGGTCAGCAGCGCGCACACCTCGAGCGTGCCGGGATCGCGCGCCTTAAGCGTTCGCAGCAGGTAGGAGAGGGTCAGGCCCGAGTCCACGATGTCCTCCACGATGAGCACGTCGCGCCCCTCGATCGAGGCGTCGAGGTCCTTGAGGATCCGCACCACGCCGCTCGAATCCGTCGAGGAGCCGTAGGAGGCGACGGCCATGAAGTCCACCTCGCACGGCACCTCGAGGCGACGCATGAGGTCCGACAGGAAGAACATCGCACCCTTCAGCACCCCAACGAGCAGCAGCGTCCGCCCCTCGTAATCACGCGAGATCTCCTCGCCGAGGACCTTCACCCTGTGCGCGAGCTCATCGCGCTGCACGAGCACCTCTCCGATGGCAGGATCCTTCACGAAGCGCGAGTCTAGGTGACCCGCCGCGCCGAGAGGCCGACGGGCCGCGGGTCGCCGGGCGCGGCCGCGAAGCGCTCGTCGAGGGCCACCCCCGCCACCCAGACGATGCCCTCGACTGCCTCCACGACCGGCAGCGAGCGTCGAAGCGCGCGCGGAACCTTGCGATCGGTGAAGAGGTCCTGAAGCGTCTTCGTGCCCCCGAGTCCGGTTGGCCGGATGCGGTCCCCGGGGCGCCAGGCGCGGACCGTGAGCGCCCCGCCCAGCGCCCGTGCGGACACCAGCACCTCACCGCTGCCCGGAACGGCCTCGACCTCCCAGGCCCCGAACCGCGCTGCACCCGGCACCGACAGCGAGACCGCCTCCGGCTCCGGGGGATCTCCGCCGCGCCTGAACCGCAGCGTCCCGTACGCCACGGTGGCCCTGACACCCGCGCCCAGGTCGAGCGACCGGCTTCCACCGGCCCCGCCGAGAGCGAGGATCGCGCCAGCCTCGTCCCGGGACAGCGAGAAGGGCTCGCCCAGCGCCCGTTGGGCCAGCTCGCGCAGCACAAGCCGGGAGAGCGCCGGGGGGAGCTCGGCAAGCCCCGCCAGCTCGACCGCGGGACCCCCGCCGAGCGCCTCGAGCGCGCTCGCCACGACGGTGTCCAGCACCTCCGACTCCTCGCGCAGGAGCTGCGCGGTCTCGGTGATCGTGCGCTCGGCCCCGGGGTTCAGTGATCGCAGGGCCGGCAAGAGGCCGTGCCGGATGCGCGCGCGTGCGAAGCGGGGGTCCTGGTTCGAGGCATCCTCGCGCCACTCGAGCCCCCACTCACCGCAGTAGGCGCGCGTCTGCTCGCGCGTCACGCTCAGGAGGGGCCGGACGAGCCGCCCTCGGCGCGCCTCCATGCCGAGAAGGGCGCGCCGACTGGGCGAGACCGCGAGCCGGTAGAGGACCGTCTCCGCCTGGTCCGAGGCGGTGTGCGCGGCCGCGTAGTCACCTCGGGCAAGCCGCTCTGCCAGCCCGTAGCGCGCGTCGCGGGCAAGCGCCTGCAGGTTGCCCTTCTCCGGCAGGCGCACGCGCTCGACCGTGAGGTCCACCCCGAGCTCTTCGCACAGCGTCAGGCAGTGCTCCTCGTCACCATCGGCCTCCTCACGCAGCGCGTAGTTCACATGCAGCGCGGAGGCCGAGGCGCCCAACCGCACCGCCACGTCGAGCAGGCACACGGAGTCGGCACCCCCCGAGAGCATCACGAGCAGCGCCTCGCCCGGTGCAACCAGCCCGCTCGCGCGGGCGGCCTGTAGGACCGGCGACGCCATCTATGCCGGCATCGCGGCCCGGCACAGCTGGACCGGATCGTCGAAGCCCTTCAGCTTCACCTGGGCAAGGGCCTGCCCGTACACGCGCGAGAGCTGCAGAAAGGCCACCAGGGGAAAGCCGGCGGCGAGCACCGAGGCCGCGTAGTTCAGGGCCTGCACGTCATCGTCGGTCAACCGCTCCAGACCGGCGGCGGGCAGGCCCATGCCGGTCCAGAATCGCTCGATCAGGGCGGGCTCGAGTCCGGTGGTCGCGGCCGCTGACGCCCACCGCCTGAGCGTGGCCGGGGAGACCCCCGCGCGCACCGCGGCCTCCTTCAAGGTGAGTGACCTCTCGCTCACGCAGCCCTGACGCTAGCGCGACCGAGCCTCCGCCATCTTCGAGCGGAGGAAGGAGTGCGATCCGCCGCGTAATAGACTCGCGCCCTGTCCAGAGGGAGAATGGGAGAGTCGTCTTGAACTACTTCGTCACGGGAGCCACGGGCTTCATCGGCCGCCATCTTGTCGAGGAGCTGCTGAAGCGCGACGGCACGATCTACGTCCTCGTGCGCGAGGGCTCCCGCGCCAAGGTCGATGAGCTCGCGCACCGTCTACGCGCCGAGGAGGGCCGGATCGTGCCGGTGCGAGGGGATCTCACGAAGCCGGGCCTCGGAGCCGAGGCATTCGACGAGAAGATCGACCATCTCTTCCACCTGGCCGCGGTGTACGACGTCGAAGCGGACGAGGAGAGCGCGGTCAGGACGAACGTGGACGGCACCCGTCACGTGATCGAGTTCGCAAACGCCCACGATGTCGGGCGCTTTCACCACGCGAGCTCGATCGCGGTCGCCGGGTCCTACAAGGGCGTGTTCCAGGAGGACATGCTCGAAGAGGGTCAGAAGCTCCCCCACCACTACCACCGGACCAAGTACGAGTCCGAGAAGCTGGTGCTTCAGGGGGTGGAGGCCCAGACGCTCGTCTTCCGGCCAGGCATCGTCGTCGGCCACTCCGAGACGGGCGAGATGGACAAGGTCGATGGGCCCTACTACTTCTTCAAGCTGATCCAGAAGCTTCGCAACGCCCTGCCGCAGTGGCTCCCGCTGGCCGGACCCGAGGGCGGCCCGACCAACATCGTCCCGGTGGATTTCGTCGCTCGCGCGATGGATCACATCGCCCACCTGCCCGACGCGGAGCTACCCGGCGACACCTTCCATCTCGTGAACCCGGACCCCATGTCGGTCGGGGGGGCGATCAACACGTTCGCGAAGGCCGCCCACGCGCCCCAGTTCGCGATACGGATCGACCCCCACCTCACCAACGCGATCCCGGCGGCGGTGCGGTCGGGGGTAATGGCGCTGCCGACGGTGAAGCGCCTCCGCAACCAGATCCTGCGCGACTTCGACATCCCGCCCGACGCGATGCTGAACCGCGACTTCCACTGCCACTTCGACGCCCGCGACACGATGCGCGCGCTCGAGGGCACGGCCATCGCGGTGCCACCGCTCGACACCTACGCGCCGAAGCTGTGGGACTACTGGGAGCGCAACCTCGACCCGGACCTCTTCCGCGACCGCTCGCTGGCGACCGCCATCAAGGACAAGCGGGTCCTGATCACCGGGGCCTCGAGTGGCATTGGCCAGGAGACCGCCGTCAGGGTCGGCGAGGCCGGTGGCACGGTGCTGCTGGTCTCACGCACACGCGAGAAGCTCGAGGAGGTGGCAAGGCAGGTGGAGGAGGCGGGCGGCACCGCCCACGTGCACCCGGCCGACCTCTCGGAGCTCGAGGACATCGACAGGCTGGCCCGGGAGGTCCTCGAGGAGCACGGGGGCGTGGACATCCTGATCAACAACGCGGGACGCTCGATCCGCCGCAGCGTGGCCCGCTCCTATGACCGCTTCCACGACTACGAGCGCACGATGCAGCTGAACTACTTCGGCGCGCTCAAGCTGATCCTGGCGCTCCTCCCGGGGATGAGGGAACGAAAGTCGGGCCACATCATCAACGTGTCCTCGATCGGCGCCCAGACCAACACGCCGCGCTTCTCCGCCTACGTTGCCTCGAAGTCCGCCCTCGACGCGTTCACGCGCTGTGCGGCCCCGGAATGCGTGGCCGACAACGTGAAGTTCACGACCATCTACATGCCACTCGTGAGCACCCCGATGATCGCCCCGACGGACATCTACAAGGCGTTCCCGACCCTCACGCCCTCGGAGGCCGCCCAGATGCTGTGCGACTCAATGGTCGACAGGCCCAAGAAGAAGGCCTCGCGCCTGGGCAACTTCGGCGAGCTGCTCTACACGCTCTCGCCCGCGACGGTGGACATCGTCCTCCACCAGGCCTACGCCCTCTTCCCCGATTCCAGCGCGGCCAAGAAGGCGAAGAAGGACGCTCCGGAGGTCGAAGCGGCTCGAGAGCCGCAGAAGGAGGATGAGATGTCCACGGAGGCGGTCGCGATGGCGTACCTGCTCCGAGGGGTGCACTTCTGAGCGCCGGAGCGTCGAGCGCCGAGTGTCGTGACCGCCGGCGCGGAGGCCGGGCGGCTATTCGAGCAGGTGTGGATAGTCGGCTTCGAGCATCGCCTTGTACTTCGCGAACACCGGCTTGGTGATTGGAGCTCGAGCTACGGACGAAATCCGACCGCGCGCAGCTCGCCCAGCAGCCCAGCCCATGCGACCGTCGCCGCCCGGAGCCGCTGCGCGCCCAACCGATCGGCCGGCTGATGGTGCGTGAAGGTCATGAGCGCCAGCGCCCCAAAGCCTTGGCCGAACCGCATCTGCGTGTGCGCGCTCCGTGGGCTCAACTCGGCGGCTAGTCCCGACCCCAGCGGCTCGACCGTGCCCGTCGATCGGTTCCCCGGGCGGCAGCTACTTTGCGGGCTGGGACACGAACCCAAGCAGAGGGCCTCGTCAGCGTGCTCGACAGAGTCGCCGTTGAAGACGAGGGCGCCAAGGAGGGAAGGCCGAGTCAAGGTCGGGTGTATGGTCTGGGTGCCGAATGTGCTGCCGTGAGCGACAGCGAATCTCGCTTATCTGAGGAGATCGTGCCGGCAGACGACACAGAGCGCGAGGGTGGCGGTGGCCTGCT
>JBPCJI010000175.1:0-14633 GCA_051005475.1 Thermoleophilaceae bacterium | reverse complement strand
CGGGTGACGACGGTGACCCGGGCGAGCTCATCTCACCGCTTCAGGGCACCGTGCTGAAGGTGACCGTGGAGCAGGACGCCGAGATCGAGAAGGGTGCGCTCGTGTGCGTGATCGAGGCGATGAAGATGGAGAACGAGATCACGGCCACGGTCAGCGGGACGGTGGAGGCGCTGCACGTCTCCCCCGGAAAGCCGATCAGCGCGGGCGACACGATCGCGGTGATCAAGTAGGTGCGCGGCCTCACAGGCGGGCGAGGTTCTCGTCGTGCACGCGCCGCTGGCGGGCGCTGTCGCGACCCTCGGGCAGCGGCGGACGCTCCTCCCCGCGCTCCAGCGCGTCGAGGTAGGCGAGATCCTCGGCGAGGATGCGAAGCGCGCCGTCGCGGCCCTGGGGGGCGCCGTGGCCCGGCACGGCCGTCTCGGCGGCCTCCACGAGCGGGGCGAGGCGGACCAGGGTGGCGCGGTAGGCCTCCAGCGACCCACCGCGCGAGATCATCGGGATCTCGACGTTCGACAGGTAGTCCCCGCACACCAGCACGCCACACCAGCGCGCGAGCACCGCGGTGCCGTCGGAGGTGTGGCCCTCGGCCGGGTGCAGCTCGAGCTCCCGGTCGCCCAGGCCCAGGTGGCCCGGCACCGGCAGCGCCTGGACCTGGCCGAGCCCGAGCGGGCGCGGGCGCTCCACGTAGTGCTCACCATCCGCCTCGCGCAGCTCGCGCTGTGCCGCGCCGGGCTGGGAGCCCAGCCGCAGCGCCGTCTCCTCGCCCACACCCAGCGAGAGCTCAGGGAAGGCAAGCCGGCCGAGCAGGTGGTCGAAGTCGGCGTGGGTGGCAAGCAGCGCCGTCGGGTCGAAGCCGGCCTGCGCGAGCAGGGTCGGCAGCAGCTCGAGCTCCTCGGGGAAGTAGGGCGAGTCCACCAGCATCGCCTCGCCCCCGGAGCGGATCGCCGTGGCGGTGGTCTGCCACAGCAGGCTGGTCACGACGATCGCGTCGCGGTGAACGGAGACCGCGCGCATGCCCGGTCGGCTAGACGGCGTTCAGCAGCTTGCCCGCGTCACGGAAGCTCTTGACCTCTTCCGTGGGCTTCTTCTGACCGGGCTCGAGCTCGGCCCCGCGGCGATTCACCCAGATCACCGGGATCCGCTGACTCAGGCACGCCGCCACGTCGGTCTCGTAGCCGCTGGCGATGTGCACCCAGTGCTTCTTCTTCTTCTCGATCCGGCGCGCGCACTCCTTGAAGTGAGCGTGGTCGGGCTTGTAGGAGCGCACCTGCTGGGCCGTGACGACGAGGTCGAGTTCCGTGCGCAGGTGGCGGCGGGTGGCGCCCAGGAGCTTGTCGTCGATGTTGGAGAGGATGCCGATCTCGTACTTCTTGGCCAGGCGGTCGACCTGCGCGTTGGTCTCCCGGAAGGGCATCCAGCGTGGCACGCTGTCGGGCAGGAACTGGGCTCGCGAGGACTCCAGCGACCAACCCAGCTCGGCGGCCACCTTCACGGCGGTCCGGCGCAGCACCTCGGCGTAGAGCTCGTAGGAGCCGCTCTGGATCTCGTGCTGGATCTCGAGGAAGCGCGGGATCAGCGCATCACGGTCGATCGTGAACCCGTCCCGGTCCGCCTCGTTCTGGAAGGCCTGGTGGACCCCGGACTCCCAGTCGATCAGGGTTCCGTAGCAGTCGAACGTGAGAAACTTGACTTCTTTGGGCAGGGGCACGGCGGGGGCATTGTATGTTCCGGGCGTCCCACGGCACCGCCCGCCTCCGGAGTAGTAGGGTGGCAAACCGCTTCATGGACCTCCTCGAGTACCAGGGCAAGCAGCTCTTCGCCAAGCACGGGGTTCCAGTGTCCCCGGGGCGGCCCGCAACCACGGTCCAGGAGGCGGTGGCGGCCGCCGACGAGCTCGGCTATCCGGTCGTGGTCAAGGCCCAGGTGCTGGTCGGAGGTCGCGGGAAGGCGGGCGGCGTCAAGCTGGCCGATGACCGGCAGCAGGCCGAGGAGCACGCCGGCGCGATCCTCGGCCTGGACATCAAGGGCCTGCGGGTGAAGGAGCTCTGGATCGAGAAGGCGAGCGAGATCGAGGAGGAGTACTACGCCGCGTTCGTCTTCGACCGCTCCGCGAAGAAGCCGATGGCCATGTTCTCGAAGATGGGCGGGATGGACGTCGAGGCGATCACCGACGAGGATCCCGAGGCGATGCGGATGCTCCACGTCGATCCCCTGCTCGGCTTTCAGGACTTCCACGGCAGGCGGCTGGCCTTCGAGGCGGACATTGCCGAGGACGTGATACGGCCGATCGGCGCGATGCTCGGAAAGCTCTACGAGGTCTTCGTGGCCGAGGACGCCACGCTCGTCGAGGTGAACCCCTTGATCGTCAAGACCGACCGCAGCCTGCTCGCCCTCGACGCCAAGGTCACGATCGACGACAACGCCCTCTACCGCCATCCCGACACGGCCGAGATGCGCAACATCTCCGACGAGGATCCCCAGGAGAGCCTGGCCAAGGAACGCGGGCTGACCTACGTGCCGCTCGAGGGCAACATCGGCATCCTCGGCAACGGCGCCGGGCTCGTGATGTCCACGCTGGACGTGGTGGCCCAGGCAGGCGGGAAGCCGGCGAACTTCATGGACGCGGCGGGCGGCTCGAAGGCCGAGGCGATCACGAGCGCCGTGGAGGTGATCCTCTCCAACGAGAAGGTCACGGCGCTGCTGCTGAACATCTTCGGGGGCATCACGCGCTGCGACGAGGTGGCGCGCGGCCTGATCGAGGCGTTCAAGCAGATAGAGCCCTCCGTGCCGTTCGTCGTGCGCCTCGTCGGCACCAACGGCGAGGAGGGGCGCGCGCTGCTCGCCGAGGCCGACCTGCCCAACCTGCACGTCGAGACGACGATGCTGGGTGCCGCCGAGAAGGTCGTGGAGCTCGCGAACTGATGGCGGTCCTCGTCGACTCGGACACGAAGCTCTGCGTCTCGGGGATCACCGGCCGCGAGGGCAGCTTCCACTCGAACAACAACCGCGACTACGGCACCCAGGTGGTCTCAGGGGTCACGCCGGGCAAGGGCGGGCAGGACGCGGATGGCATCCCCGTGTTCGACACCTTCCACGACGCCGTGTCAGAGACGGGCGCGAACACGGCGATGGTGTTCGTGCCGCCGCGCTTTGCGGCCGACTCGATCCTCGAGGCCGCGGACGCCGGCGTCGAGCTGATCGTGGCGATCACCGAGGGCATCCCCATCCACGACGAGCTGCGCGTCTTCAACCACCTCGCGCGCGGCGGCAGCCGCCTGGTGGGCCCGAACTGCCCCGGGATCCTCTCTCCCGGGAAGGCCAACGTCGGGATCATCCCCGCCGCGTTCTTCACGGAGGGCAACGTGGGTCTGGTCTCGCGCTCGGGCACGCTGACCTACCAGATCGGAAGCGAGCTCGCCGAGCGCGGCTTTGGCAACTCGACGATCGTCGGGATCGGCGGCGACCCCGTGCCGGGATCGAGCTTCGTCGACATCATCGGGCTGTTCGAGGCCGACCCCGACACCGAGCTGATCGTGCTCTCGGGCGAGATCGGCGGGGACAGTGAGGAGAAGGCGGCGCAGTACATCGGTGATCACGTGTCCAAGCCGGTCGTGGCCTACATAGCCGGCTTCACCGCCCCGCCCGGCAAGACGATGGGCCACGCCGGCGCCATCGTGTCCGGCTCGGAGGGCACCGCCCAGGCAAAGGCCGACGCCCTCGAGGCAAAGGGCGTGCGCGTGGCCCGCACTCCGACCGCCGTGGCCGACATCGCGGTGGAGCTTCTCGGCCGCTGAGGGCGCGCGGGTTAAATCCAGCTCGCTGTGGCCTCCTGCGGCGCCTCGGGCGTGTGACCCGAAGAGGGTGACCCGAGCCGGCGGGCCGGCCGGCCCTTCTATGTAGTTCTCCTCGCCGGCTTCGCCGGCAACCCGGGGCGGGTGAAATGGGCGATCGACCGCGATCTGGGGGCCTGTGCGGCTGGTTGCCGGGCGGCCCGCCGGCCCGGCTCCTCGCCGCCAAGCGTGGCCGACGGTGGGTGCGCAATGCGCCACTTTTGTTCCCCCCACTCCGGTGCGGCCGCCGAGCCGCTGTCGTTCAAGGGCGAGGACCTCCGGCGCACCGACGTGCCTTCCGCGGCCTGAGCCGCTCAGCACTCCTGGATCTGAAACAAGCTCGTGGTCCCCGGCCGCCCCGTCGGGAGCCCGGCCGTGATCCCCACTCGCTCGCCGGGCTTCACCCACCCCAGCTCGACGACCCTGCGGGCCGAGTCGGCGATCAGCTCCTCGGTGACCTGGTGCCGGCGGATCATCGCCGCCTCGACCCCCCAGATCAGGCTGCAGCGCCGGACCACCTCCTCGGTCGGGCTCAGCGCGTAGATCGGCACCGCCGGGCGGTGCGCCGAGATCAGCCTCGCCGAGCGCCCGGACACGGTCGGGCAGACCAGCGCGGCGAGGTCCAGCTGGCGGGCGGCCGCGCAGGCGTTGTGGGCGACCGTGTAGGCGGGGTCGCGCTCGTCGCGCCGCACGCGCCAGTCGTTCCAGTGCTCGTAGGGCGCCTCGCTCTCGGTGTGCTCGGCGATCGAGGCCATCATCGCCACCGCCTTCACCGGGTGGGCGCCCACCGCGGTCTCCTGGGAGAGCATCAGCGCGTCGGTCCCGTCCAGGATCGCGTTGGCCACGTCGGTGACCTCCGCGCGCGTGGGCCGGGGCGAGAAGACCATCGACTCGAGCATCTGGGTGGCGGTGATCACCGGCCGCGCAAGCGCCCCCGCCAGCGCGATCACCCGCTTCTGCACGAGCGGGACCTCCTCGATCCTCATCTCGATGCCCAGGTCGCCGCGCGCCACCATCACGCAGTCGGCGGCGTGCACGATCGCCTCGGCGCGCTCGACCGCCCCGCGCTTCTCGATCTTGGCGATCAGCGGCGTGGCGGTGTGCCGGCGCACGTCGAAGATGTCCTCGGGCCGGCGCACGAAGGAAAGCGCGACCATGTCGACTCCCATCGCCTCTCCGAAGCGCAGCAGCTCGAGGTCGGCCTCGGGCATGGATGGCAGCGAGGCCAGCTCGCCCGGCACGTTGATCCCCTGGCGCGAGGAGACGGTGCCGCCGATCTCCACGTTCGTGTCGATCTCGCCCGTGCCCTCGCGTACTCTCAGGACGGACAGGCGCACGGAGCCATCGGCCAGGTAGATCACGTCGGAAGGGCCCACCGCCCCGGAAAGGCCCGACCATGCGACCGACATCCGCTCGGCGTCGCCTTCCCTGGACGATCCGCACAGCAGGGTCAGCCGGTCGCCCGGCTTGAGCTCGGCGTGTCCGCCCCGCAGGGGACCGATGCGGAGCTTGGGCCCGGGGAGGTCCTGCAGGATCCCCACCTGCCTGCCGGCCCGGGCGGCGGCCGCGCGAACGCGCTCGGCGGTGGCCGCGTGCTCCTCCGGGCTGCCGTGCGAGAAGTTCAGGCGCGCCACGTCCAGGCCCGCCTCGACCATCCTCGCGAGGGTCTCCGCGTCACCCGAGGCAGGGCCGATCGTCGCGACGATCTTGGTCCGGCGACCCTCCGCGCGGCTCAACCGAAGAAGACCTCGGCGGTCTCATAGAGCGCGGGGTCGAGCAGCTTGGGCTCGCGCAGGGCCTCCTCGAGCTCCACCTGGCGGATCGCGGTGGCCTGCAGGGCCACCATCGTGCCGAAGGCCCCGTCGCCCACTGCGTCGATGGCCGCCACGCCGAAGCGCGTGGCCAAGACGCGGTCGTAGGCGGTGGGGGTTCCGCCGCGCTGGACGTGACCGAGAATCGTGACCCGGCTCTCGAAGCCCGTGCGCTCCTCGATCTCGTGCTCGAGGTCGACCCCGATCCCGCCGAGGCGCGCGTGGCCGAACTGGTCGAGCGCCCCCTCGCCCGCGCTCGGGCCATCCGCGCCCGCCCTGACCGCCCCCTCGGCCACCACCACGATCGAGAAGGTGCGCCCGGACTCGTGGCGGCGGCGGAGGCTGTCGCACACCTCCTCGACGTCGAAGGGGCGCTCGGGCACCAGCACCGCGTCGGCGCCGCCGGCCATCCCGCTGTAGACCGCGATCCAGCCGGCGTGGCGGCCCATCACCTCCACCACCATCACCCGGTTGTGCGACTCGGCCGTGGTGTGCAGGCGATCGATCGCATCGGAGGCGATCTGCACGGCAGTCTGGAACCCGAAGGTGAAGTCGGTGCTGCCGAGGTCGTTGTCGATCGTCTTCGGCACCCCGACCACCGGCACCCTGTGCTCCTCCCAGAGCTGCTTCGCCACGCCGAGCGTGTCCTCGCCGCCGATCGGGATCAGCGCCTCGATCCCCTGCTCCTCCAGCGTGGCCTTGACGCGGTCGGCTCCGCCGTCGGACTTGAACGGGTTCGTGCGCGAGGTGCCGAGGATCGTGCCGCCGCGATGCAGGATGCCGGACGTGCTGGCGTGGTCGAGCGCGACGGCGTGGGTGCCATCCATCGCGCCCGCCCAGCCGTTGGCGAGGCCGACGAAGCTGTGGCCGTCCTGGATCCCCTTGCGCACGACCGCGCGGATCACCGCGTTGAGACCGGGACAGTCACCGCCTCCGGTGAGAATGCCGACGCGCATTGGGCGTGAGCCTAGACGAGCAGGGCGATCGTGGCCTGTCAGGGCTTCTCATAGGCCTCGCTCATCCCGTCGGCGAGCGCCCCCACCTCCTCCCGCAGGCCGCGGACCTCCGCGGCGAGCTGCTGCTGCCCGGCGGCATCGGTCGAGGCCGAGACCGATACGAGGTTCCCCCGCACCGTGTCGAGCTCGACCAGGATCTTCTCCATCTGGTCGTAGAAGGCCTGTAGCTGGCGCTCCATCCGGCGGAGCACCTTGACCTGGCCGGTGAGCGCCTCGACGAGCTCCGAGCGCGACGGGTCGTTCGCGCGGGTCAGCTCGGCCAGGCGCGCCTCGACGGTGGCGGGCGGGCTCTCGGCCAGCGCCTCGTAGAGCAGCTGGGCCCGGCGCGCTGTGCCCTCCATCGCCCGGACGAAGCGGTCGACCTCGTCGAGCACCTCGGTGTAGGGAAGCTGGGCCTCCTCGATCGCATCTCGGATGCGTCCCTCGCGCTGGAGCGCGCCGCTCAGCAGGCCCCCGATCGGCGGCGCGAGGGTCCGCGGGTCCACGCGGCCCTCACCGCCCTGGAGCACCTTCCTTCGCTTGTCCCGCTCGCGCTCGAGCACCCTGTCCGCCACCTCGCCGTCGAGGTAGGTCCGTCCCGCCGCCGCGGCGTAGAGCAGCGGCGCAAGGAGCATCAGCGCGAGCGAGCCGAGCACCAGGCCCGCGATCATCATCCCCGCCAGGAGCACGACGGCGAAGGGATCGAGCAGCGCGTTCCCGATCAGGGCCCGGTTGTAGTCGCCCCGGCTGTAGGGGCGCCGCTCTTCGGCCATCAGAAGAAGCTGGAGATGCTGCGGTACACGGTCTCGATGTCGTCGGTGTCGCCCGTGTAGTCCTGGCCGCCCGAGGCCTGCGCGATCCGCTTGAGCGCTTCGGCCGCCCCCTGCGCGCCCGCGCTGTAGGCGATCGTGAACACGCGCACCTGATCCTCTGAGTCACCCTGCTCGGCGGCCTTGCGCACCACCGCCTCCGCGTCGAGCGAGGAGTCCGTGTCCTCGCCGTCGGTGAGCAGCACGACGGCGTTGATGCGCTCCTTGTCCTTCAGCTTTCGCACCTCGTCGAGCCCGTGCGCGGTGGCGTCGTAGACCGCGGTACCGCCGTCTGCGATCAACCGGTCCACGAGCGAGGGCAGCTCGCCGCGGCGCTGCCCGATCGCCGCCAGCGGCTGGATCCGGTCCGAGAAGATCGTCAGGCCGATGCGGTCGTTGGGCGACACCTCGCGCAGGAAGGTCCGCAGCCCCTGCTTGGCGCGCGCGAGGCGATTCTCGTCGTTCATCGATCCGGAGGTGTCCACCACGAGCAGCACGTTCGCCGGCTTGCGATCCGCGCGCCACGTGCGCCTGATCCGGTCGAGCACCCGCGGCTCGGGCAGGCCGAGCACCCTGGCCGGCTGCGCCGGATCGGCACCGCCGGCCGCCGTCACGCGCCCTTCCGGCTTGGCCTTCAGGTCCGCCGGGCGAAAGCCCTCACGGCCGGCCGCCTCGGGGTCGATCTCATCCGCGAGGAACTTCTGGAGCTCCCCGGCAGCCTCCTTCTCCGCGCTCGAGCTGTAGGGAGCATCGAGCACGATGAACGGGTTGTCCGAGTAGAAGGTCCCTTCCGGCGGATAGAGCGCCACGAGCGGTGGCTGGCCGCCGCGGCGGCGGTTGAAGTCCAGCAGCGTGACCTCCTCCATCGCCACCGCCGAGGCGTAACCGGGTCCGTTGCGGCGCATCTGCTCGGCGATGAAGAGCGTGGTGTCGCCGTAGTGCACGATCGAGCGCTCGATGTCCTTCACCTGCTTGCGCGCCGCCGAGCGGGTCACGTCGGCCTCCGTGAGCCCCTCCTTCTTTCCCGTCGCGGCGTAGTACTCCGCCACGACCGCGGACAGGCCCGAGGTCGAGAAGTCGGGGTTGGTGTGGACGAGCTTGAAGCGGCCGAACTCCGGCTTGCCAACGCTCGCAAAGCCCTGGTTGGAGACCGCGAGCTTCGTGAGCTGCTCGAAGCCGATCTTCTTCTTCGGGTAGCCGAGCGCCTGCGCGAAGGGCTTCCACATGGCGATCACCAGGGGCGTCCGGACGATCGAGGGGTTGTCCTTCGGAGCCAGCGGCCGGTCGGCCTCGAAGTTCAGCAGCCGCCCCCACAGCGACGACGAGGGCGACCAGGCGACGGGCTTCAGCGTGCCCTTGGCGATCCGCGACTGCGCCTCCCCGGAGGCCACGACCTTGCCGACCACGAAGACCTTCTTGCCCCCGACCTCGCGCCCCGAGTCGTTGAAGCGGGCGATCAGCGGCTTCAGCAGCTTCTCCTTCTCGGGCGAGTAGGCAAACGTCACGCGCAGCGACCCCGCGGGCGCCTTCGCGCCCGAGGAGTCCCCGCCCGAGCCAGCTTTCCCGCCACCTTCGTCGCCTCCCCCGGACATGACCGCGACGGTGACCACGGCGATGATTGCGGCGACGGCGATTGCGATCTGGCTCGGCTTCATGGGCGCTCTTTCCGCTGGGTGATGGAAAGGTAGTGGGCCACGGGGCGGTGGCGCGCGCGAGCAACCCGGCGTGCCCGCTATCGTGGCCGCCCTTGGCCTCGCCGCCTGACATCTCCCTCGCCCGCGGCGCCCCCTCACTTGACATCGTCGCGGTGGACGACCTGCGCGCGGCGGCCGAGCGCGCTTTCACGAGCGACCCGGCGGGCGCCTTCTCCTACGGCAACTCCGCGGGCTACCCGCCGCTGGTGGGCTGGATCGCCGAGCGCCAGGGGGTCGAGCCCGAGCAGGTGATCGCCACGAACGGGTCGATGCAGGCCGACGCCTTTCTGTTCCAGCTGCTGGTCGAACCCGGCGACGTCGTGGTGGTCGAGGCCCCCACCTACGACCGTACGCTGCTCTCGCTGCGCTCGCTCGGCGCCGAGATACTCGCCATCCCGCTCGAGCCGGACGGCATCGACGTGAACGCGCTCGAGCAGGCACTCGAGGCGGGCGCGCGGCCCAAGCTCGCGCACATCATCCCGAACTTCCACAACCCGGCCGGTTGCACGCTGTCCCTCGAGAAGCGGCGGAAGCTGCTCGAGCTGGCGGAGCGCCACGACTTCGTCCTGTTCGAGGACGACCCCTACATCGAACTCCGGTTCGAGGGGGAGACGCTGCCGACGATGCTGGAGCTCGACGGCGCCGACAAGGTGGTCTACGCCTCCTCCTTCTCGAAGACCGTCTGCCCCGGTATCCGCGTGGGCTATCTCGCAGGGCCCGCGGACCTGATCGGGGAGGCCCGCCGGCTTGCCACGAGCACCTACATCTCACCGAGCATGGTCTCGCAGTCGATCGTGGCCGAGTTCTGCCGCTCCGGGGCGATCGGCCGCTCGATCGAGACGGTCAAGAACGCCCTGCGCGAGCGCCGCGACGTGCTGTGCGCCGCGCTTCAGCGAGAGCTGCCCGACGCGCGGTTCGTGGTGCCCCAGGGTGGCTACTTCCTCTGGATCGACCTGCCCGAGCACGTGAACGTGCACGACCTCGAAGCCCTCTCCCGCGAGCGCGGCGTGATCTTCGTCAAGGGCACCGACTTCCTGCTCGAGGGAGGCGAGAGCTCGCTGCGGATCGCCTACTCGGGCGTCCCGTCCGACCAGATCGACGAGGCGGTGGCGCGCCTAGCCTCCGCCTACGGCGAGCTGGCCGGCGCGCCGGCCTGACGCCCTAGGACCGCGGTCAGCGCCCCCAGTGCTCCTTGGCGAGCACGAGCTGCTCGGGTAGCGCCACCCGCGGCGGCGGCGACGGGTCTGCCGAGACCGACACGGTCTCGGCCACGCTGCGGCTCACCGAGAAGCGGGTGCCCTCCGACTCGATCGCCACCTCGTCGTCGGTCGACTCCGCCACGATGCCCTCGAGCCCGGGCTTGAGACCGGAGTCCATCAGGTAGTGCAGCAAGTCCTCGGCCTCGTTCTCGAATCGCACCACCTGGACCCGCGCGCCCACCTCGACGTCGGCCAGCGGCACTCCTGAGTCCCGCTGCCCGGGGGAGATCGGGTGGCCGTGCGGGCAGGTCTTCGAGTCGCCGATTGCCTTCAGCATGCGCTCCTCCACCACGGGTGACATCCAGTGCTCGAGCCGCTCGGCCTCCTCGTGCACCTGGTCCCAGGGGATGTCGAAGACGTCTGTCAGGAAGCGCTCGATCAGCCGGTGCCGGCGCACGATGTTCTCCGCGTGAGTGAGCCCCGTGTCGGTGAAGGCGAGCGCCTTGTCATCGTCGCGCGTGACATAGCCGTCCGCCTCCAGCCGACCGATCATCTCGTGCACGGTTGGCGCGGATACCTGCATGGCGCGGGCCAGGTTCGCCCCGGTCATCGGCAGCCCCGCCTCCTGGAGCCAGAAGATGATCTGGAGGTACTCCTCCTCCGCGACCGTGGCCTGCTCGTGGGACATCGGCTGGCATGCTACCGGCGTGAGGATCCGGCCCGGCACCTGCTCCCGCTCGTGACCCTCCCCCTCCGGCCACCGATCAAGCCGCAGCTCGCCCGCTCGGCGAAGGAGCTGCCCCGGGGCGAGGAATGGCGCTACGAGCCCAAGTGGGACGGCTTCCGCACGATCGCCTTCCGCGACGGGGACGAGCTCCAGCTCCAGAGCCGCGGCGGCAAGCCGATGAACCGCTATTTCCCCGAGGTCGCCGAGCAGCTCCTGGCGATGCCCGCGGAGCGGGTGGTGCTCGACGGGGAGATGATCGTCGTGGTCGATGGCGTGCAGGAGTTCGACCTGCTCAGCCAGCGCATCCATCCCGCCGCCTCCCGCGTGGAGAAGCTGGCGCGCGAGACCCCCGCGACCTACGTGGCCTTCGATCTCCTCGCCGAGGATGGCGAGACGCTGCTCGACCGCCCCTACGAGGAGCGGCGCGAGCGGCTCGCGGCCCTCGAGCTCGGGCCCGTGCAGCTCAGCCCGGTCACCGGCGACCCCGTGGCCGCGGGGCAGTGGCTCACAGGCGCCTCCGAGGGCGTGGTCGCCAAGCAGGCGCGCGCGCTCTACCTCCCCGGCGAGCGCAAGGGGATGGTGAAGATAAAGCGGGTGCGCACCGCCGACTGCGTCGTGGCCGCATTTCGCCTGGGCAAGGAGCCGGACACGGTCGGATCGCTGATCCTCGGGATGTACGATGGCGCCGGCGAGCTGCGCGTCGTGGGGCACACCTCCAGCTTCAAGGCCGGCGAGAAGCGGGAGCTGCTCGAGCTCCTGGCGCCCTACCGCACGCACGAGCGCGGCGCGGGCGAGCCGAGCCGGTGGAAGTCAGAGGAGGAGCTTGTCTGGGAGGGGCTGCGCCCCGAGCTCGTCTGCGAGATCGCCTTCGACCACACCACCGGCAACCGCATCCGTCATGGAGCGAAGTTTTTGCGCTGGCGCGGAGACAAGGCCCCTGAGGAGTGCTCGTTGGGCCAGCTGGGGGCCTGAGCGCCGCCCTATTCGGACTTCCGCTTCGATGGCTGGACCCGCTTCGGCTCGCCCTTCTGCTTGGCGAAGTGCGGCGGCCAGGGCGCATCGCCGAGCCCCTCCGCCTCGTCGCGCGCCGCCAGCTCGAGCAGGGCCTCCAGCGAACCCCGATTCTCGTCCAGCCCGGCGCTCGGGTCCCCAAGCCTCTCGAGGCGCGCGGGCACGGTCTTCACGCTGAAGTCACCCAGCTCCGCGTCCGGCAGCTCGTCCCAGGTGAGCGGCGCCGACACGCGCGCCTCGGGGTTCGGCCGCACCGAGTAGGCCGATGCGATCGTGCGGTCGCGCGCGTTCTGGTTGTAGTCGAGGAACACGCCCACGCGCTCCTCCTTCCACCACCTCGAGGTCGCGCGGCCGGGCATCCGCCGCTCCACCTCGCGCGCCAGCGCGAGCGCGGCGCGGCGCACCTCCGTGAAGTCCCACCGCTGCTCGATCCGCACGTACACGTGTATCCCGCGCGAGCCGGAGGTCTTGGGAAAGCCCCTCAGCCCGTGGGCCTCGAGCACCTCGCGGACGCAGAGCGCCACGTCGCGCACGTCGGACCAGTCGGAGGACTCCGGGGTGGGGTCGAGGTCGATGCGCAGCTCGTCCGGATGGTCGCCGTCGGGGCGGCGCACCGGCCACGGGTTCCAGTCGATCACGCCGAGGTTGAGTGCCCACGCCAGGTGCGCGCGATCCTGGCAGACGAGGAAGTTGGCGCTGCGCCCGCTCGGGAACGAGAGCGTCATCTGCTCGAGCCACTCGGGCGCCCCCTTGGGCACGCGCTTCTGGAAGAAGAACTCCCCGCCGGCCCCGTTGGGAAACCGCTTCATCGTCGTCGGCCGGTCGCGCAGGTGGCCCAGCGCGGCATCTGCCACGGCCAGGTAGTACTCGCACAGGCCGAGCTTGGTGATCCCGGCCTGCGGGAAGATCGGCTTGTCCGGGCTGGAGAAGCGGACCTCCCGACCGTCCAGCGCCAGGATCACGTGGTCGCGCGGCTCGGACATCCTGGTAACGATATGGCGGTGGTGCCGGCGCTCGTCTCGCCCGACAGCTTCAAGGGCACCTTCGGCGCGGCGGAAGTCGCGGCGGCGATCGCGCGCGGGCTACGAGCCGGCGGGCGCGATGCGATCGAGCTTCCGGTGGCAGACGGCGGCGAGGGCACGATGGAGGTGCTGATCGGGGCACTTGGCGGAGAGATCCGCCGAGTGACCGTCCACGACCCACTCGGCCGCCCGGTCGAGGCCTGCTTCGCGATCCTCTCCGACGGGGTCACCGGCGTGGTCGAGTCAGCGCAGGCGAGCGGCCTCGGGCTCGTGGCCGAATCCGAGCGCGATCCGATCGCCGCCTCCACCCGCGGCACCGGCGAACTGATCGCCGCCGCCGCGGCGGCCGGAGCGGACACGGTGCTCGTGACGGTCGGCGGCTCGGCCACGACCGACGGCGGGGCGGGGGCGCTGCAGGCACTGGAGGAATCCGGCGTGAGCCCCCGGCTGACCGTGCTCTGCGATGTCCGCACGACCTGGGAGGACGCGGCCGGGACATTCGGGCCGCAGAAGGGAGCCGACGGCGAGGAGGTGCGCAAGCTGGAGTATCGGCTCGACCGGCTGGCCGAGGTGGCGCCGCGAGATCCCCGCGGCGTGCCGATGACCGGAGCGGCGGGCGGGCTCGCGGGCGGGATGTGGGCTCAGCGCGGCGCCAGGCTGGTCCCGGGCGCCGCGTTCGTCCTCGAGGCGATCGGCTTCGACTCACGCATGCGCGAGTCGGCGTTCGCGGTCACCGGAGAGGGCTCGCTCGATCACCAGACCCTCCAGGGCAAGGCGGCCGGGGAGGTGGCCACCCGCTGCCGCCAGGCGGGCGTGGCCTGCCACGCGATCGTGGGGCGCAACCGCCTCGAGCCGTTCGAGGCCCGCATCCTGGACCTGTCGACCGTGGCCGAGGCCACCACGCTCGCCGAGCTCGATCAGCGCGGACGCGCCCTGGCGTGAGCCGCGCTCGGGCCGTTAGGCCCGTCCGCTCGCCAGGAGGGCGAGGTTCGAAAAGCTCACGGTGCCGTCAGCCGCGGCCGCCCCGCGGGTGGCCTCGGTGATGGCGGCCCACGTTTCCTCCTGCACCTCCTGCGGGTGTGGAGCGAGCAGCGCGGTGACCGGAGGGGCGATCTCCTTGACGTAGGTGGTGAACTGCTCGGCGGACTCCCACTCGAAGATGACCTCGGCCTCCTCCACCTCCACATCGGAGAAGCCGGCCGCTTCCAGCAGGCCCCCGAGCGCCTCCGGCGTCGGGCGCGAGAGCGGGCCGGGCGTTCCCGGCGGCGGCGGTGGCACTTGCAGGCACTGCATGGCGGTCCGCATCGGTATCCCCAGGAACGGCACGCGGTCGGGCGGTCCCCAGGAGCTGATCGCCAGTCGCCCTCCCGGCTCGAGGAAGCTGCGCACGCGAGCGGCGGCCGCCTCCCCATCAGGCTCGAAGATGATCCCCCAGCGAGACAGCGCCGCATCGAAGCTGTGCTCGGGGAACCCGAGCGATGCCGCATCGGACTCGACGAACTCGATGTTCTCGATTCCGGCGGTGGCTGCACGCT
>JBPCJI010000174.1:0-3374 GCA_051005475.1 Thermoleophilaceae bacterium | reverse complement strand
CGCAAGGCCGGCTGGGACTGCCACGGGCTCGCGGTCGAGCTCGAGGTCGAGCGACAGCTCGGCTTCAAGAGCAAGGAGGACATCGAGCGCTACGGAGTGGCGGAGTTCAATGCCAAGTGCCGCGAGTCCGTGCTGCGCTACATCGACGAGTGGAGCCGCCTGACCGAGCGGATCGGCTTCTGGATCGACACCGACGAGGCGTACTTCACGCTCGAGGACTCCTACATCGAATCGGTCTGGTGGTCCCTCAAGCAGGTGTGGGAGAAGGGGTTGCTCTACGAGGGGCACAAGGTGGTTCCCTACTGCCCCCGCTGTGGCACGGCGCTCTCCTCGCACGAGGTGGCCCAGGGCTACAAGGACGTGGTCGATCCTTCGGTGTACGTGCGCTTCCCGCTGAGGGGGGAGGAGGGCGTCTCACTGCTCGGCTGGACCACCACGCCGTGGACCCTCCTCTCCAATGCCGCGCTCGCGGTTCACCCCGACGTGGACTACGTGCGCGCGCGGGTCGGCGGGGAGACCCTGATCGTGGCCGCGGCACTGGCCGAGCGCGTGCTCGGGGAGGGGGTGGAGATCGGCGAGGCGGTGAAGGGCTCAGAGCTCGAGGGCACCCGCTACGAGCCGCCGTTTCCCTACATCTCCGACTACGGCGAGCGCGGCCACACCGTGCTCCCTGCCGAGTTCGTGACCACCGAGGACGGAACCGGCGTGGTCCACACCGCAATCGCCTTCGGCGAGGACGACTTCCAGCTCGGCGAGCGCTACGGGCTGACGCTCCAGAACCCGGTCAGGCCGGACGGCACCTTCGACGAGCGCATGGGCCCCTTCGCCGGCCGGCCGGTCAAGCAGGCCGATCGGGACATCGTCGAGGTGCTGCGCGAGTCCGGCCGCCTGCTGCGCGCCGAGGACTACGAGCACTCCTACCCGCACTGCTGGCGCTGTGAGACCCCGCTCCTCTATTACGCCAAGTCGGCCTGGTACGTGCGCACGACCGCGGTGAAGGATGAGCTGCTGGCTTCAAACGAGGCCGTGCGCTGGTACCCCGAACACATCAAGCACGGGCGCTTTGGCAACTGGCTCGAGAACAACGTGGACTGGGCGCTGAGCCGCGAGCGCTACTGGGGCACGCCGCTGCCGATTTGGCGCTCTGAGGACGGTCAGGAGGTGGTGTGCGTGGGTTCGGTGAGCGAGCTGCGGGGGCTGGGCGCCGAGGTACCCGACGACCTCCACCGGCCCTACGTGGACGAGGTCACCTTCGAGCAGAACGGGAAGACGATGCGCCGGGTGCCGGATCTGATCGACGTCTGGTGGGACTCCGGCTGCATGCCGTTTGCCCAGTGGCATGCGCCGTTCGAGAACACCGACAGGTTCGAGGAGCGCTTCCCCGCCGACTACATCTGCGAGGCGCTGGACCAGACGCGCGGGTGGTTCTACTCGCTGCTGGCGATCTCCACGCTGCTCTTCGGGCGTGCGTCGTACGAGACGGTCCTCTGCCTCGGGTTGATCCTCGACCCGGACGGCCAGAAGATGTCGAAGTCCAAGGGCAACGTCGTGGTCCCGTGGGAGGTGATCGAGGCCCACGGAGCGGACGCCTTCCGCTGGTACTACTTCACCTCGAAGCAGCCCTGGGACGGCTACCGCTTCTCGCTCGACACCGTCGGCGAGTCCGTGCGCCAGTTCATGAAGCCCCTGTGGAACACCTACTACCTCCTGGTGCTCTACGCCAACGACAACGACGTCGAGCCCGCAGCCCCCTCGGAGGTCGAGCTGACCGATCTCGACCGCTGGGCGCTGTCGCGCCTGCAGGCCACCTCGGCGACCGCCATCGACCGCCTGGAGGACTACGACACCACGGGCGCCGGCCGCGCGGTCGCGGCGTTGGTGGAGGAGCTGTCCAACTGGTACGTGCGCCGCTCGCGGCGGCGCTTCTGGTACGGCGATCCGGCGGCCTTCGCCACGTTGCGCGAGTGCCTGCTCGGGGTGGCCGGGCTGGTGGCCCCGCTCACGCCGTTCATCGCCGATGCCATCTACTCCAACCTCGATGGCGCGGAGCCGTCCGTCCATCTCTGCGACTACCCGGAGCCCGACCCGGCCCTTCGCGACGAGGAGCTCGAGTGGCAGATGCAGGTGGCCCGCGACGCGGTGAAGCTCGGTCACCAGGCTCGCGCGCAGGCCGGGCTCAAGGTACGCCAGCCGCTGTGCGAGGCGGTCGTCGTGGCCGTGGGCCGGGAGCGCGAGGCGATCGGGCGCTTCGAGGGGCTGGTCCTCGAGGAGCTGAACGTGAAGGGCGTGCGCTACGTGTCAGAGGCAGGGGAGCTGGGCCGCTCCGAGCTGAAGCCCAACTACCGCACGCTCGGCCCGCGCTTCGGAAAGCACATGCCCCAGCTGGCGGCCGCGATCGGCGGGCTCGACCCCGAGCGCGCCACCGGGACGCTGCGGGCGGGCGGTGAGGTGCACGTCTCGATCGACGGCCGCGACCACGCCCTCGACATCGGCGACGTCCAGGTGGTGCTCCAGCCGCTCGCGGGCTACCAGGTGGAGCGCGCCGGCTCCCACGCCGTGGCGCTCAATCTCGAGCTGGACGACGAGCTCCGCCTCGAGGGGTCGGCGCGCGAGGTCGTGCACGCGGTGCAGCAGGCCCGCAAGGAGGCCGGGCTCGACGTGGGGGACCGGATTGCGCTCGGGCTCGGCGGTGAGGACTCGGTGCTCGAGGCGGTGCGCGCGCAGGAGAGCTACGTCAGGGGTGAGACGCTTGCCGCCACCCTTACGCTCGGTGACGCCTCGAGCGGCATACGCACCGAGATCGACGGGCGCGAGCTGCTCATCTCGATCGAGCGCGCGTAGCTCAGTCGGGCGGTCCGAGGGCAGCGTCGCCGCCGCCGCCCTGGATCGTGCCGCCGATCGCCCAGTCGGACTTCGCCGAGTCCACGAAACGGATCCAGACATGATCGGGAGGCATCCCACCCACCTCGGAGAGCAGCCGGGTCAGCTTCTCGGCGATCTCCCGCTTCTGCTCGCCGGACCGGCCCTCGAACCACTCGATCGTGACGAAGGGCATTGCCGCGGCCCTAGGCCGCGAGCGCCGGCTCGAGCTCCTGCACGAGCCGGTGCTTGGGCAGCGCCCCGACTATCTGGTGGGCCACCTGACCGTCCTTGAAGAGCAGCATCGTCGGGATCGACATCACGCCGTACCGCGCCGCCGTGACGGGGTTCTCATCCACGTTGAGCTTCACGATGGTCACGTCGTCGCGCTCGCCGTCGAGCTCCTCGAGGGCGGGAGCGATCACGCGGCACGGACCGCACCAGGGAGCCCAGAAGTCCACGAGCACCGCGTCGGCGGCCTCGAGCACCTCGGCCTGGAAGTTGACGTCGGTTAC
>JBPCJI010000173.1:0-4683 GCA_051005475.1 Thermoleophilaceae bacterium | reverse complement strand
GCGGCGTGCCGGCCGGAGCGGCGGCCGAAGATGAGCGTGTCGAGCAGGGAGTTCGCGCCCAGGCGGTTGCCGCCGTGCACCGAGATGCAGGCGCACTCACCGGCGGCGTACAGGCCGGGCACGGCCGTCTGCCCCTCGACGTCGGTCCTCACGCCACCCATCACGTAGTGGTTGCCGGGCTTGATGTGGATCGGCTCCCGCGTGATGTCCACCCCGGCGAAGTCGCGCCCCACGTTTACGATCTCGCGCAGCGACTCGTGGATGCGCTTGCGCGGCACGACCGTGATGTCGAGCGCCACGGTGCCGTCCGGGAAGCCGCGGCCCTCGTCGATCTCGGTCTGCTCGGCTCGCGAGACCACGTCGCGCGAGGCCAGCTCCATCTTGTTCGGGGCGTACTTCTCCATGAAGCGCTCGCCCGCGGCGTTGTACAGGTGCGCTCCCTCGCCGCGAGCCCCCTCGGTGATCAGCAGGCCCAGCCCCGCGAGCGTGGTGGGGTGGTACTGCACCATCTCCATGTCCATCAGGGGCGCGCCCGCCCGGTAGGCCATCGCGATGCCGTCCCCCGTGCAGATCAGCGCGTTGGTCGTGGGGCTGAACACCTGTCCGTTTCCCCCCGTGGCGAGGATCACGGCCTTCGCCGAGAACAGCTCGAACGAGCCGTCCCGGAGGTTGCGCGTGACCGCTCCGGCGATGCGCCCGTTCTCGTCCTTGACGAGCGCCGTCGTAAACCACTCCTCGAAGCGCTCCACCTCCTCGTGCTTCATCAACTGCTCGTAGAGCACGTGCAGGATCGCCTGGCCGGTGATGTCGGCCACGTAGTAGGTACGCGCGGCGGAGGCCCCCCCGAAGGCGCGGGTGCCGAGCTTGCCCTCCTCGTTGCGGTGGAAGGTCACCCCCAGGTGCTCGAGGTGCAGTATCTCCTCGGGCGCCTCGCGGCACATGATCTCGATCGCATCCTGATCGCCCAGGAAGTCGGAGCCCTTGACGGTGTCGTAGGCGTGGGACTCCCAGGAGTCCTCGGGGTTGAGCGCCGCGTTTATTCCGCCCTGCGCCGCGTTGGAGTGCGAGCGCACGGGGTGGACCTTGGAGATGATGCCCACGGACGCGCCCGCCTCGGCGGCCGCGAGGGCTGCACGCTGGCCGGCGAGGCCGGCTCCTATGACAAGGACATCGTGAGTGGGCAATGAATGGTCCGGTGCTCGCCCTCCTCCCCTGGTCGGGGTGAGGCGCGGCGATTCTATGCGAACCCACCGGTCCGTCCGGGCACGGCTCTCTCCTACTGCTGGACCGCCGGCCCGGGCGCGAGCTCCTTTCGCACCTGGTCGATCGTGACGATCCCGCGCAGCCGGCCGTCGGGGTCCACGGCCATGATCGCCCCCAGGCGCGTGAGCCCGTCGAGCCCCAGCATGCCTTCGAGGGGCTCCTCGGTCCCCACGCGGAGCCCGCTGTGGTCGCCCTCCGGGTCCGCCGCCATCACCGAGGCCACTGTGCGGCCCCCGCGCGCGGCCTCGGTGATGCCCTCCACGGCCTCGCGCGCCACCAGGCCCACCAGTCGGCCTTCCGCGTCGACCACGGGGAACCAGGGGTAGCCGTAGCGCAGGAAGAACTCGTCGAAGGCCCGGTCGAGTGGCAGCTCAGCGGGAACCGCCACCGGTTGTGCATCCATCACGTCAGACACCCGCAGCCCCTCGATGCGGCTGGTGAGCTCGGTCTGGAGCTCCGCGGAGCGGGCGGCCCCGCCGAGGAAGACCCCCACCACGGCGAGCCAGATGCCGCTGAAGACCTGGTCTTGGAACACCAGGAAGATCCCCGCCCCCACCATCAGGTACGAGAACCCGCGACCCAGCCGGGCGGCAAGGCGGGTGGCGCGTGTGCGGTCGCCGGTGAGCCTCCAGGCGATCGAGCGGGCGATGCGGCCGCCATCGAGCGGAAAGGCCGGAATGAGGTTGAACACCAGCAGCGCGGCGTTGATGAACGTCAGGTAGCCGACCACGGCCAGCACCTCCTCGCTCCCGGACGACTCGCTGCTCTGCAGCTCGAAGCTGCCTGCGTCCAGCGCTTCGCCGGCGCCCGCGATCAGCAGTAGGGCCGCGAAGCCGGCGCCGGCGATCACCAGCGTCACCAACGGTCCCGCCGCAGCCACCCGGAACTCCACGCCGGGCGAGTCGGTGTCGCGCTCCATCTTCGCCACCCCGCCGAGTGCCCAGAGATCGATCCCGATGATGCCGATCCCGTTGCGCTTGGCCACCACCGCATGGCCGAGCTCGTGCAGGAGGATGCAGAGGAAGAACAGCATGCCCGACGCGGCCGCCAGCAGGTAGGACTTGCTCTCCTCCCCGGGGAAGATGTCGCCGTAGTAGCCGGACAGCGACCAGATGATCACGAAGAGGATGAGGAACCAGCTCGGATCGACGCCGATCCGGATGCCGAACACACGAGCCAGCTGAATCGAACCGCCGCCGAACACCGTGGGGGGGATGGTGGCAGACTGCCGCTCCGCCCCCGACCAGAAAGAGGAGAGCTTGACGCACACGGTGACCTTCATCCCCGGCGACGGGACGGGCCCCGAGCTGGCGGAGGCCACTCGCAGGGTGCTCGAGGCCACCGGCGCCGCACTCGAGTGGGATGAGCAGCCGGCCGGCGTGGACGTGTACGAGGAGGAGGGCACGCCTTTCCCCGAGCGCACGCTCGAGTCGGTGCGGCGCAACAGGGTGGGCATCAAGGGGCCTACCACGACCCCGGTCGGCTCCGGCTTTCGCTCGGTGAACGTGCTGCTGCGCAAGGAGCTGGACCTCTACGCGTGCATCCGGCCCTGCAAGGCCTACGAGGGTGTGCGCACACGCTTCCCCGACACCGACATCGTGATCGTGCGCGAGAACACCGAGGACCTCTACGCGGGAATCGAGTTCGAGACAGGCACGGCGGACAACGCGACTCTGCGCGCCACGTTGGCGGACCTCGGCCATGTCGTCCGGGAGGACTCCGGCATCTCGATCAAGCCGATCTCGGTGTTCGGCTCGGAGCGGATCGTCGAGGCAGCGTTCAGCTACGCAAAGGCAAACGGGCGCCGCAAGGTGACCGCCGCGCACAAGGCCAACATCATGAAGTTCTCCGATGGCCTGTTCCTCGAGACGGCACGCAGGGTGGCCGAGCGCCATCCGGAGATCGAGTTCGAGGACCGCATCATCGACAACCTCTGCAACCAGCTGGTCTCGCGGCCCGAGGAGTACGACGTGATCGTGCTTCCAAACCTGTACGGAGACATCGTGTCCGACCTCGGCGCCGGCATGATCGGCGGATTGGGAATGGCACCCGGTGGGAACATCGGCACCGAGGCCGCGATGTTCGAGGCCACGCACGGCTCGGCGCCCAAGTACAAGGGCCAGAACAAGGTCAACCCGACCGCGCTGATGCTGTCGGGTGTGCTCATGCTCAAGCACCTCGGAGAGACCGAGGCCGCCGACCGGCTGGAGGAGGCGATCGCCGCGGTGATACGGCGGGGCGAGAAGGTGACCTACGACCTAAAGCCCACCCGCGAGGACCCCGGCGCCGTCGGGACCGCCGAGTTTGCCGACGCCGTCATCGAGGCGCTGGGATGATGGGCGCCGCCCCGATGAAGGAGACGACGAACCCGTGAGTGATTCCCCCGTACGAGTAGCGGTGACCGGCGCGGCCGGTCAGATCGGCTACGCCCTGCTGTTCCGGATCGCCAGCGGGCAGCTGCTCGGTCCCGACACCCCTGTGCACCTGACCCTGCTGGAGATCCCGGACGCGGTGAAGGCCGCCGAGGGCACCGCGATGGAGCTGGACGACTGCGCCTTCCCCCTGCTGGCGGGCATCGACACCCGCGACGACCCCAAGCAGGCATTCGACAGCGCGAGCATCTGCCTCCTGGTGGGTGCCCGGCCACGCTCGAAGGGCATGGAGCGCGCCGACCTGCTGGAGGCCAACGGCGCCATCTTCAAGCCTCAGGGTGAGGCGATCGCGGCGGGCGCGGCCGACGACGTGAAGGTCCTGGTGGTCGGCAACCCCGCAAACACGAACGCGCTGATCGCCATGTCCAACGCCGACGGCGTGCCGCGCGAGCGGTTCACGGCCATGACCCGTCTCGATCACAACCGCGCGATCGCGCAGCTGGCGAAGAAGGCGGAGGTCGGGGTGAACGAGATCTCGAACATGACGATCTGGGGCAACCACTCCCCGACTCAGTACCCCGATCTCTTCCACGCGAAGGTCAACGGCCAGGTGGCCGCCGAGGTCGTGGACGACCAGGAATGGCTCGAGCACGACTTCATCCCGACCGTGGCAAAGCGCGGCGGGGCGATCATCGAGGCGCGCGGGGCCTCGAGCGCGGCCTCGGCGGCCAACGCTGCGATCGAGCACGTGCGGGACTGGGTGCTCGGCACCCCGGAGGGCGACTGGGTATCGATGGCAGTGCCCTCGGACGGCGGCTACGGCGTGGAGGAGGGCCTCATCTCGAGCGTTCCCTGCACCTGCGCGGGCGGCGGGTGGACGGTCGTCGAGGGCCTAGCGATCGACGACTTCTCACGCGCGAGGATCGACGCCTCCGCGGCCGAGCTGGCCGAGGAGCGCGACGCGGTCAGCGGACTGGGCCTGGTCTGAGCAATCCCCCCGCGGGAGGAGCGCAGCCCGATCGTCCGCGGGAGGAGCGCAGCCCGATCG
>JBPCJI010000172.1:0-4373 GCA_051005475.1 Thermoleophilaceae bacterium | reverse complement strand
CGAAGCGGCCGCGGAGACTGCGGCCAAGTCCCTGCGAGCGAGGGCCGGTACCAGGGCCCGGCCGGTACGAGGGCCCGGCCGGTACGAGGGGCCCCGCGGGCACCACCGTCTTTCCCTGACCTCGCTATTCGGGGTCAGGCGTGCTCGGCGGCGCGCCGCCCGCGGAGGGTGAAAATCGCAGAAGGACCGCGCCCCTGAGCGCGGTCGCCCGGAAGGCGGGTTCTCCGCCGAGTGTGGCCGACGCTAGGTGCGGTATACGCCCCTTTTGACGGCCACACTCGGCGTGGCCGCTACGGTGGGAAAAGCGGGTGAAAGGGCGCAGTTTGCGGGGGTCAAGCGTGTTTTCCACTGAGGGCACGATGGTGTGAGCTAGCGGGCGATCCGACCCCGCCGGTCCCGTACCACCCGGCCACGCCGTCCCCGCCGGCCCAGCACTACCCGGCCACGCCGTCCCCGCAGCCGCCAAACCGCGGTCGCCGCCCCCCAGCAGGGAGGCGTCCGCCCGCGGGCGCAGAATCACGGGGAGTGATCGCATCGGTGAGAGGAGAGGTGCTGGTGCGCCGCCCCGGCGAGGTGGTCGTCGAGTCCGGCGGCATCGGCTACCGGCTGGCCGTCTCCGCGGAGACCCTGGCCAGCGTGCCGGACGCCGGCACGGAGGTGGCGCTGGGCGCCCACATGATCCTGCGCGATGACGCGATCCGGCTCTATGGCTTTGCCACCGACGCCGAGCGCGACCTGTTCCTGATGCTGATCGGCGTGCAGAACGTGGGGCCCAAGGTGGCCCTCGCCGTGCTCTCCGGTGGCGCCCCGCGGGTGCTGCTCGGGGCGATCGCCACGGGCGACGTCGCTCGCTTCCAGGCGGTGCCCGGGATCGGAAAGCGCACCGCGGAGAGGATCATCGTCGAGCTGAAGGAGAAGGTGGCGGGAGCGGCGGCCGATGAGATCGTGATCACGCGCGCCTCCGATGACCCGCGCACACTGGCGCGGGAGGCCCTCGTGGAGCTCGGCTTCTCGATCCAGGAGGCCGATGAGCTGGTCGACCGCTCCGACGGGGGCACGCCGGAGGAACTGATCACCGAAGCATTGAGGGCGGCAAGGTGAGCGGCATCGGCACACCGGCATCACGTAGGTGGGCGGCAAGGTGAGTGGCATCCGCACGCCGGGCATCACTCGCGACGGCGACGCCGAGCGCATCCAGGCGCCCGCGGCGCTGGGCCCGGAGGAGGAGCTCGACCGCTCGCTGCGCCCCCAGCGGCTGGCCGACTTCGTCGGGCAACAGGGCGTAAAGGACCAACTCGGCGTGTTCATCGAGGCCGCCCGCGGCCGCGGGGAGGCGCTCGACCACGTGCTGCTGGCCGGCCCTCCGGGCCTGGGGAAGACATCGCTCGCGCAGATAGTGGCCAACGAGCTCGAGGCTCCGTTCGTCTCCACCGCCGGCCCGGCACTCGAGCGCAAGGGCGACGTGGCCTCCTACCTGTCCTCGCTCGAGCCGCGCTCGGTCTTCTTCGTCGACGAGATCCACCGCCTGCCGCGCGCGCTCGAGGAGACCTTCTACCCGGCGATGGAGGACCGCCGCCTTCCCATCACCGTCGGGCAGGGGGCGGGGGCGCGGGTGGTGAACCTCGAGCTGCCGCCCTTCACCCTGATTGGCGCCACCACCCGGGCGGGACTGCTGACCACGCCACTGCGCGACCGCTTCGGCGTGACCCACCGGCTCGAGCTCTACGGTCCGGAGGAGCTCGGCACGATCGTCCACCGCTCTGCCGGCATCCTCGATGTGCAGATCGACGGCGCCGGGGCCGAGGCGATAGCCGCGCGCTCACGCGGCACCCCGCGGGTGGCCAACCGGCTGCTCAGGCGGGTGCGCGACTTCGCCGAGGTGCGCGGCGCGGGACGGATCGACGCCGCGGTGGCAGCCGAGGCGCTCGAGCTGCTCGAGGTCGACCCGCGGGGTCTCGATCGCCTCGACCGCGAGATCCTGCGCACGATCTGCGAGAAGTTCGCCGGCGGCCCGGTCGGCCTCTCCACGCTGGCCGTGGCGATCGGGGAGGAGCAGGACACGGTCGAGGACGTCTACGAGCCATATCTGCTCCAGCAGGGCCTGATCATGCGCACCCCCAGGGGGCGGGTGTGCACCCCGGCGGCCTTCGAACATCTGGGCCTCGAGGTCCCCCGCCAGGGCGCACGGCTGTTCTGAGGCTGGGCGGGCCGCGGGTGCCGACAGCGGCACCGCTAGTCTGAGGTTCGTGCCGAACTTCATCTGCCCGAGCTGTGGCGACCGCAGCATGTCGACCGAGCGAACCGCCGGCTTTGCCAACCGTGCGCGAGGGTGCAAGAAGTGCGGCTTTGGCTTCCTCTTTGAGATGTTGGACGACTACTATCCCGCCCCGACGGCGGCCTTCTTCCTATGCGATCAGGAGGCGCGCCTGATCGGCGCGGGGAGGGGGACCCGGGAGCTCACCGGGCTCGGCGACCTCGAGGTGATCGGCCGCCCGGTGCAGGAGGTGCTCGGGCTCGAGTTCGAGGGCGGGAGCGACCACATCGGCACGGCCCTCGAGTGGGGCGTTAGGGTGCTGGACAAGACGGTCACGGTCCACGCCGAGGGCGATAGGCCCGAGCCTGCAAAGGCGGACATCTTCCCCGCCTATGACGATGACGGTGGGCTGCTGCTCGTGCTGACCCCCCGCTGACCGCGGGGCACCCCCACAGATGACCTCACGCTCCCGCAACCTGTCGATCATCGCGCTCGTGCTGGTGCTGCTCGCGGGGGCCGCCGCGCTGATTGCCACCAAGCCGACCGTCCTCGGGCTGGACCTACGCGGCGGCGTCGAGCTCGTCTACGAAGGCCGGCCGACCCCGCAGGTCCCGAAGGTGACCCCGGAGGCGATCGACGACGCGATCGAGACGATCCGCAAGCGCACCGACGCCCTGGGGGTCTCCGAGCCGGAGATCCAGCGCGCGGGCTCCAACCAGATCTCGATCGGCCTGCCCAACGTGGACAACGCCGATCGTGCGCAGGAGCAGGTGGGAACGACCGCGCAGCTCCAGTTCTATGACTGGGAGCCAAACGTCCTCGGAGAGCGCGGCCCCGATGCGCCGTTCGCGGGCTCCAAGGGGCTCTACCAGGCGGCAACGGTGGCTTCGAAGGCCACTCCCAAGGCCGAGGCCACCGACCTGCCCCCGGACGGGGCGAGCGAGGAGGTGAAGCGCCGCTTTGGCCAGGACAAGCAGAAGATCCACGCCTTCTACGACAAGCGCAACGACAGCTCGAAGGAGAAGTTCTACCTCTTTACCCCCGACCAGAAGCTGATCGCGGGACCGGACTCGAGCTGCAAAGAGCTGCTGGCCGACTTCGAGGGCGTGACCGGCCCGCCGCGGTCTGCCAAGGACACCCCGAAGGAGAGCGACTGCCGCGACCAGCTCGCCGCGATCCCGGTCGGTGACGCCAAGCCCGCGGCTCAGAAGAAGGACGCCAAGCAGACCAGCGGGCCGCCGGCGGGGGGCACGATCCTGAAGGTGCCCCAGGGGATCGCGGTGATCGAGGCCGAGCGCGCGCCCAAGCAGCCGGAGACCGTGCAGCGCCTCTTCGTGGTCGAGGACGACTCGGAGCTCTCGGGCTCTGACATCAAGAACCCCGAGCAGAACACCGACCAGCAGACCCAGGAGCCCATCGTGACGATGGAGTTCACCGACAAGGGGCGCAAGGCGTTTGCCGAGGTCACCAAGCGGATCGCCCAGCGGGGGTCTGAGGTGATCCTGCCGCCCGGCTCCGAAAGGGATGCGGCGCTGCAGCGGTTTGCGATCACGCTCGACAACAAGATCGTCTCGCTGGCCACGATCGACTTCCGCGAGAACCCGGAGGGCATCGACGGCCGCACCGGCGCCCAGATCAACGGGATCGGGACCATCGAGGAGACCCAGGACCTCGCCGAGAGCCTGCGCATCGGCGCCCTGTCGATCGACCTCAAGCTGATCTCACAGACTCAGGTCTCGGCGACGCTCGGCCAGCAGGCGCTCGACCAGGGCCTGCTCGCCGGCGGGGTGGGGCTCCTGCTCACGATGCTGTTCCTGCTGGCCTTCTACCGCGTCCTGGGTGGGATTGCGGCCGTGGCGCTGGTGGTCTATGCCGTGCTGCTCTTCGCGCTGGTCAAGCTGATCCCGGTCACGCTCACCCTCCCGGGCATTGCGGGGCTGATCCTCACGTTGGGGATCGCGGCGGACGCGAACATCGTGATCTTCGAGCGCATCAAGGAGGAGGCGCGCGCGGGCAGATCGATCCCGGCGTCGATCGCCGGCGGCTACACCAAGGCGCTGAAGACGATCGTGGACGCCAACGTTGTCACGATCGGAGTGGCCTTCATCCTCTTCACGCT
>JBPCJI010000171.1:0-3403 GCA_051005475.1 Thermoleophilaceae bacterium | reverse complement strand
GGCAACGCGCTGCTCGGCAAGAAGTGCTTCGCCCTGCGCATCGCCTCGATCATGGCGCGCGACGAGGGCTGGATGGCCGAGCACATGCTGATCCTCAAGCTGACCGCCCCCGACGGCCGATCCAAGGTGGTCGCCGGTGTGTTCCCGTCCGCCTGTGGCAAGACGAACCTGGCGATGCTGATCCCCACGCTGCCCGACTGGAAGGTCGAGACGATCGGCGATGACATCGCATGGATGAAGTTCGGCAGCGACGGCAAGCTCTACGCGATCAACCCGGAGGCCGGCTTCTTCGGCGTGGCCCCGGGCACCGGTGAGAGCACGAACCCGAACGCGATGGCCACGATCAAGAAGAACTCGATCTTCACCAACTGCGCGAAGACCGATGACGGTGACGTCTGGTGGGAGGGCATGACCGAGGAGCCGCCCGCCCACCTGATCGACTGGCACGGGAAGGACTGGACGCCCGACGCCGACACCCCGGCCGCCCACCCCAACGCGCGCTTCACCGCGCCCGCGCTGCAGGATCCCGCGATCGCCCCCGAGTGGCAGGATCCCAAGGGCGTTGCGGTGGACGCGATGCTGTTCGGTGGCAGGCGCTCGACGGTGATCCCGCTGGTGACGGAGGCCCTCGATTGGGAGCATGGCGTGTTCCTCGGCGCGACGATGTCGAGCGAGACCACTGCGGCCGCGGGCGGGCAGGTCGGCAAGCTGCGCTTCGACCCGTTCGCGATGCTGCCGTTCTGCGGGTACAACATGGCCGACTACATCGGCCACTGGATCGAGATCGGCCGCCGCGAGAACGCGGAGCTGCCAAAAGTCTTCTACGTCAACTGGTTTCGCAAGGACGAGGACGGCAAGTTTCTCTGGCCCGGCTTCGGCGAGAACAGCCGCGTGCTCGAATGGGTCTTTCGCCGCTGCGAGGGGGAGGTGGACGCGGCCGAGACCCCGCTCGGGCTGATCCCGAAGGAGGGCGACCTGAACGCCGAGGGGCTCGACATGGACCCGGCGGCCCTCGCCGAGGTGCTGAAGGTGGACGAGGACGGCCTTCGCGAGCAGCTGCCGCAGGTGAAGGAGCACCTGGACTGCCTCGGTGATTCGCTCCCGCCGGAGGTTCGCAGTCAGTTCGAGGCGCTCGAGCACCGCCTGGCGCGCTAGGCCCGCCGCCGTTCGGCGCCCGAGCGCGCGCCGCTACGCTAGGGGCCGCCCGGCGACGTGGCGGAGTGGTTACGCAGCGGCCTGCAAAGCCGTTTACACCGGTTCGATTCCGGTCGTCGCCTTAGTCGTAGAGCCAAATCCGAGCTAACCGAAGGTAAGTTTGTCCCGAGTTTGTCCCGAACTTTGTTGTCCCGGACTCCTGGCGGAAGCGTCTATGCTCTCGCCTGCATGAACGGGCGGCTCATTGTCTCCGCAACGCTCATCAGCGCCACCTTGGCATCATGCGGAGGAGACTCCGGGAGCGAATCAGCAAAGGCCAAGCGTGGCGCTTCGCCAGCGTCACCAACCTCGGCCGCGCCCACCAAAGCAGAATTCATCTCGGAAGTAGATGCGCTGTGCCTCAGCCAGAACGGGAGAGTCAAGCGCGAGAACGAACGCATTCAGACCATGGCGAAACGTGCTCCTGATGACCAAGCTGTAATGGCCGGCCTGGAGCCGATCCTGCGGAAGGGAGTCGAATATCAGCGCGCAAAGGATCGTGAGTTTGAGCGCCTACGACCCCCGCGAAGCGACGCGGACCAATTCCAGAAAATGACGGACTACAACCGCGACCTCACGGCTCTCCTGAGCCGTATAACCGAGGCCGCAGACCGACAGGATGGTGAAGCTTTCCAGGCTTTGACTGCGGAACAGAAGCGCCTGACGGAGCGTGCTCGTGGGTACTTCCAGGGTTACGGCTTCAAGGAGTGCGGCAGCGGCAAGGGCGACGCCGATTAGAGCGATTTGCCCCACCGCGCGCAGTTGACCTCCCGGCCGATCAGGGTTGTGAGCTTGGAGAGAAACTCGGCGTAGCTACAGGCGCACGAGCCGGAGCAGCCGGACCGGCCCCACCGCCAGCGATCGGGAACCAACGAGAGCATCACGGCCGCTTCCGCCAGGAACACAAGCCAAGTTCCCCAATTGAGCGCGACCGCGATCGAGTCCCACGGCGACCCGAAGCTCGACTCTTCGATCGTGCGAAACGGGCCCCACCAGCTCACCTTGCCGTCTCGTAGCTTGATGGCCGCCCATACGTCGTGAGGCTGAGCCCGGCGCGCCGGCCGCGCCATCGCCGGCGAACGCCCTGACCCACCGCTTGGCCCCGATCTCCGGTACTTTCCAGGCGGACCGATGGCCGCCGCCGACCTCTCCACCTGCTGTAGCTGCGGACGAGCCGTCCCGCCCGCCACGAACCCGGACTTCGCCAACTGGGCGGTCGTGAAGGACGATGCCGGAAAGGTCCGCGGGATGGCGTGCCCGGGCTGCAAGGTGGCGGAGCTGGCCAAGGACGCCGACGGCGGCTGATCTACGCCGGCAAGGAGGAGCGATCGACGAGGGCACCGCAGCGCCGGCACCGGAGGAGCTCGAGGGAGAGATCGCCGAGCTGCTCGAGCGCGAGCGGT
The DNA here is from genome assembly GCA_051005475.1 of Thermoleophilaceae bacterium. GTDB lineage: Bacteria > Actinomycetota > Thermoleophilia > Solirubrobacterales > Thermoleophilaceae > JAAYBF01. Next base: position 806 of record JBPCJI010000171.1, on the reverse strand, counting down.
TCGACCCCCCGGCCGGGTTCGCCGAGCGCGCGCTGCTCAATGACCCGAAGGTATATGAGGAGGCCGCGGCCGACCCGGAGGGGTGGTGGGCAGGGCACGCCGGGGACCTCCACTGGTTCGAGCCCTGGCACACGGTCCTCGACGATTCCGAGGCCCCGTTCTACAAGTGGTTTGTCGGCGGCACCCTGAATGCCTCCTACAACTGCCTCGACCGCCACGTCGAGGCGGGCAACGGCGACCGCGTGGCAATCCACTGGCGGGGGGAGGAGGGCGAGGAGCGCGACCTCACCTACTCCGACCTGCACCGCGACGTCCAGCGTCTGGCCAACGCCCTTAAGGATCGCGGCATCGGACGGGGGGATGTCGTGGGGATCTACCTGCCGATGATTCCCGAGGTGGTCGTGGCCATGCTCGCCTGCGCGCGGATAGGCGCGCCGCACAACGTCGTCTTCGGCGGGTTCGCGGCGGAGTCGGTGAAGGAGCGGATGCAGTTCTCGCAGGCCAGGGCGCTGATCACCGCCGACGGCGCCCGGCGCAAGGGAAAGGCCGCCCCGGTCAAGCCGGCGGTCGACGAGATCCTCGCCGAGCTGCCCTCGATCGAGACCGTGGTGGTTGTCAAGAACACCGGCGCGGACGTGCCCATGACCGAGGGCCGCGACGTCTGGTTTCACGAGGCGCTCGCGGCCGCGGCCCCCGAGTGTCCCGCCGAGCGCCTCGACGCCGAGCACCCGCTCTACGTGCTCTACACCTCCGGCTCGACCGCCAAGCCGAAGGGCATCCTGCACACCACCGGCGGCTATCTCACC
>JBPCJI010000170.1:0-4573 GCA_051005475.1 Thermoleophilaceae bacterium | reverse complement strand
TCTTCCGCCTCGATGTCTCGGTGCCGGCGGACTTCTACCGCAACAACCCGGGATCGGTGCAGATCGACGTCGGTGGCTTTGGGCTGTCAGACCTCGACCTCTACGTCTACAAGCGCAACGCCGACGGGACACGGGGCGACTTTGTGGCGGGCGACGGCCAGTTGGTCGGATTGGAGGAGCGCGTGGCGGTCGACCGCGCGGAGGGCGCCTACTACGTCGCGGTGGTGCCCTACACCGTCTTGGGCGAGCAGTCCTACACCGCCAGCGCGGAGCTGATCACGCGCCGTGGCCCTGGGATCGACCAGCTGAACCGCAGTGGGCCGCGGGGCGTGCCGAACGTGCGGGCGTCGCGTGACAGCTACACGTCCCATTCCGAGCCGACGATCGCGATGGACCCGCTCGACCACGATCACCTGATCGCCGGCTCGAAGATGTACGAGAACAACGAGAAGTACCTCTTCAAGGTGGGCACGTACGAGTCCTTTGACGGCGGGCGCAGGTGGACCGGCCAGGGCCACCTGCCCGGCTACTGCCAGGCGCCCGGGCAGTGCGACCCATCGAACGAGGTCGCCTACCGGACGACCTCCGATCCCACGATCGCCTTCGATGACGAGGGCACGGCCTACGCGAACGTGCTCGACGCGCCCGGTGGCACGAACGCCTTTCACGGCTTCAACATGACCGTCCACACAAAGCGCCGGGGGATGCCGTGGTCGGGACCGACCACGGTGCACGACAACCGCGTGAACGGCCTCACCGATCAGCTCCTGCTCGACGACAAGAACTGGATCGCGGTGGACAACTTCAGGGACGTGAGAGGCGGCCCGAACCGCCAGGGCGACGGCAAGACCGGAACGATCTACATCTGCTGGAGCTTTGACGGGACCGGCGTCGGACCGGCGCCGCTGCCGCTGCAGCAGATAGTGGTGATGCGCTCGCTCGACGGCGGCAAGACCTGGGGCGGCACGCGCCCGGGTGATAACACGCCTCAGTTCATCAGCCAGAAGACGCTGATCTCCGGCATCGGCTGTCACGTGGCCATCGGGCCGGAGGGCCAGGTCTACGCGACCTGGTACGACAACCAGCTCGACGCGCTGATGCAGGCAAAATCCACCAATCGCGGGCGATCGTGGACCCCGGCCGCGCCGATCGCCGGGATCGCCGGCGTGAACGAGCCCTTCGAGGGCCAGTCCTTTCGCAACCTCTCGATTCCCACCACCGCGGTGGACCCGCGCAACGGTCATGTGTACGTGACGGTGGCCTCGAGGAACGCGCAGGGCAACCCGCTGCTTCCGAACGTGTTTGCCGCGGGCAGGCTGATCAAGCAGGGCAAGCTCACGACGAAGGATCTGATCAAGGCACTCACGAACGAGAAGGCCAACGACGTCGCGGGCCGGGACTACAAGGCCGGCGGCGACGGCCTCGGACCCCTCTCGGGGGCCGACATCGTGCTGTTCAAGTCCGTGAACGGGGGACGCTCGTACACGGGACCCGTGCGCGTGAACCAGGACCCGATGAACTCCGACGCCGATCAGTTCCAGCCCTGGATGGCCGTCACCGATCGCGGGCAGCTGAACATCTCCTTCTTCGACCGGCGCAACGATCCGACCAACTACTTCATCGACACCTGGCTCGCCCGCTCAAACGACGGGGGTAGGACCTTCGGCGACACGCGGGTCTCCCAGCAGATGTGGGATCCCGCCGTGAACGCACCGACCTCGGTGTCCGGAAAGTTCATCGGCGACTATCAAGGGCTGGTGGCGGACGACGACGTCGCGATCCCCTTCTGGAACGACACGCAGCTGAACAACCTGCCGCGGACGAGCCGCGAGTTCTCGCCTTACCAGGAGGTGTTCTCGGCGCGGGTGCCCAACCGGCCCGAGCGCGGCGGGGTGCGCTCGCGCTGCCTGCCGCGCAGGGTGCGCGTCGGGCGCCGCGCGATCGGCAGGGCTGCGGTGGGGGCGCGCAGCGCGACCGTGCTGAGGCGGCTCGGGCGTCCGCGGACGAGGAGACGCAACGTCTGGCGCTACTGCGTCCGCGGCGGCGGGCGGGTGCTGCTCGTGTTCTCGAAGCGCAAGCGGGTCAGCTTCGTCGCCTCCACCGCTCGTGGGCACAGGCGGCAGGGGGTCGGACCGCGCAGCACGGTGCGCCGGCTGCGCGCCGTGTTCCGTCGCGCCGGCGTGCGCTCACTGCCCGGGGGGATCCTGCGGGTGCGCAGCGGAAGCTCGCGGCAGGTCCTCTTCGGCACCCGCCGCGGACGCGTGCGCTACGTGGGGGTGGCCGACCGCGCCACGCTCAGGAAGCGCTCGCGCATCCTGCGGGCGCAGCGCCAGGCCGGCCTGCGGGCGCGGCGCTAGCGCTCGGAGCCCGTCAGGCGGCGACGCGCTGGGCGGCGAGGCTGAGGTTCGCCGAGCCCTGCGGTCGTTCCCGGCCAAGCCACCAGGTGTCATCCGGGCGGCGCGCGAGCCGCCCTTCCCGCTCGAGCTCGTTGATCGCCCGGCTGACAGCCGGCCGACGCGCGCCGACCAGCCAAGAGAGCAGCGAATGGCAGAGCGGCAATGGCAGCACCACTCCGTCGGCCTGCACCCGGCCAAAGCGGTCGGCCAGGTGCCAGAGCATGAAGTGCAGGCGGACCGAGAGGCGGGGCTGCTGCACGATCGCCAGCCGCAGGCTGTTTGCCGCCGAGGCGCGCGAGAGCCGACCCACCAGCTCGGCGATCACCTCCGGGTAGTCAGACATCCTGCGGGTGAAGCCCGCATCGAGCACCCCGAGCCTCGCCGGCCTGAGCGCCCACCAGCGCACATCGGCGGGCACCATCGCATCGGGGTCTCGCTCCGAGTCGAGCGGACGGACGAGGTCGCCGGGGCCGAGTACCTCGAGGCTCGGTCGGTTCTCGACCGCGACCCCACGCAAGAGCAGCCCCTCGAGGATGAGCATCCCGATAGTTCCACTTGGGGCCGAAAGGATCTCACGCGGAAAGAACTCCCCCTTCGGCAGCGAGGCAACGCGCGCGACCGCGACCCGAGATGCCGTTTCTGCCCGTGCCGGCTCAAGCTGGCGCGCGAGGTCGGGATCCTCCCGCAGGACGCTAGCCGTGTTCATGGGGTGCGTCCAGCCCTATCCCTTGATCAGTCATCAGATTTCCTCCCGACGTGGTTTGTCGGCTCGCCACTGCGGCACCGACGACGGGAGGGTAGTGCCCCGGACGGCAATAAATAAGTGCATTTGGCACATAGCGAAGTGCGGTTGGCACATGCGGCAATGTCCGGCCGCAGCGCTCACCCAGCGCCCCGTCTCCTCCGGTTGACGTCAGACCATCAGAGAGCCCCGGCAGGTCCGCGCCGGAGCCGACGGAGCGGGGCGCAATGACCGTTCGGGCCCGTCCCGCTGTAACCCTCCTTACAGGCCCCCCGCCTGCCACCACTGCCGGCCTCTACGCTGCGGGAGTGATCGGCGATGCCTGACCGCGTTCGAGTGCAGCTGTGGTGCTCCACGTGCGTGGCCGGCCTCCACCTGCCCGCCTTTGCCGCACAGGCGGGCGGGCTGTTCGCCGATCGGGGCCTCGAGGTTGAGCTGACGAAGATCGTCGCTGCCCCTGACAAGACGCTGAGCGGGCTCTCCGAGCGGGTCCGCGCGGTTGCCGACGGGCGGGCGGACTTCGCCTTCACCTCAATCGCCTACTTTCTCAGCGCACAAGCTGAGGCGAAGGGGAGGCTACCCGCCAGGTTCGCGGCGGTCTTTCACCGGCGCAACCCGATCGCGGCGCTTGTCGCCGCCGATTCACAACTCGAGGAACCCGTCGACCTCGTCGGGCGCAGAGCGACCTCGAGCACTCTCCCGTGGTTTGCCAGCGAGTACGAGGGCGCGCTCGACCGGCTCGAGCTCGATCGGCCGGTGATGGTGGATCGGCGCGGAAGCGGAGATCCCGTGGCGGCCCTGGAGCGCAAGGAGATCGACGCGATCCCCGCCTTGATCGACATGCTTCCCGTCTATGCCAAGCACGGCCTGCCGCTGCGCGCGATCCCGCTGGACATCGCGGTCTACGGGAGCGGGCTCGTGGCCGCCGAGCGACTGCCCTCGGAGCTGGTGGCGAGAGTGACAGATGCGCTCCGCGAGGGCTTTGAGCTGCAACGCGAGCAGCCAGAGCTCGGCATCGCCGCCTACCGGCGCCGTTTCCCCAGTATCTCGGAGGACCATCTACGCAGCTCTTGGGCTGTCTTCGAGCCATACGCCTTCGCTGGCCCGCCGCCGGGCTCGATGGACGCCGGCACGTGGCAGGCGAGCATCGACTACACCACCGCGACCCACCGCCTGCCGGCGGTTCCGGCCGGGACGGTCTACCGCCCAGAGCTTCTGACGCCGGCGGGAGGGCTTGAGCTAGCCCTGTAATCCAAGTGACAGCGAGCCGTTTGAAGCTGTCACCTTGGGGTAGCCTCGGACGCAGGCGTCGCCAGGCGCCGTTTCACCCAACGCTGGAGGCCCAACAGATGTCGATCGGACGCCCCGTCGCAGTACTCGTCGCAGCTTGTGCAACGCTCGCCCTCGGGGTGCCTGCCGGCTTTGCCGCCACTCC
>JBPCJI010000169.1:0-5787 GCA_051005475.1 Thermoleophilaceae bacterium | reverse complement strand
TCGACGCTCGTGCCGATCGCGCGCCAGTACATCTGTGGCACGTTGAACTGGGCGCCGCCGGGGCCGAGGAATACGGAGTAGGGAAAGGCGGGGTGGTAGTGCACGTAGGGAAAGCTCGTCAGGCCGAGCGGGTAGGACGTGCCGAGCCGCTTGCGCAGGTGGCCCATGTATGCCTGGGCGGCCACGTAGCGGCCCTGGTATGCGCTCTCTGCGTCCACCATCAGGCAGTCGACGCCGGTCCGGGCAAGGCGCACCCCGGTGCGCGCCTCCGGGAGCGGGCGGCGCCCGTAGACGAACTGGTAGGCGCACACCCGCAGGCCACGCGCGTGCAGGGCGCTCACCAGCGCGGGGGAGACCTGGCGCCAGCTCGCGGGCCCGTCGGCCCATTTGAGGATCACCAGCTCGATCCCGTGCCGGCGTACGCGGGCGGCGATCCTGTCGAGGTTTCCTCCGCTCGAGCGCTGTAGCACCCAGATCCACATGGCGTCGCCGTCGAAGGCGCGTACGGCCGGTGGGGCAGGGGCAGGCGGCGGAACCAGACCGCCGGGCGGGAGAGGCAGGCCGGGTAGCTGTGCCGCTGCGGGAGCGCATAGCTGCAGGAACGCGACGGCCGCCAGGAGCGGGCCAAGGAGCTTTCTTCCTCCGAACAAGCCCCGCAGTGTGGCAGTTTGCAGGGCAAAGGGCGCGGCGCACCCACTGTGCCGAGGTGGGTGCGCCGGCCTTCGAGGTCCTACTCGACGAAGCCCTCCTCCTTCAGATAGGCCGCCGCGACCGCCGCCGGCTTCTGCTTGTCGAGATCGACACGGGAGTTCAGCTCCTGCATCGCCTCGACGGTGAGGGGCTTCTGCACCCGCTCCAGGACCTCGCGCCCCGCGGGCCCGATGGTCTTCAGCGCCTCGTCACGAATACCGAACGAGACCTGGTAGGGCGGAAACAGCTTCTTGTCGTCCTCGAGCACCGCGTACTTGTTGAGCGTGAGCTCGCCGTCGGTCGAGAACGAGCCGAGTGACAGATCGGCCTGGTCGCGGTCCATCGGCTGGTACTTTGCGCTGGTCGATATGAACTTCGGCTTGAAGGCGTACAGCTGCGTGAGCCCCACGAAGCAGTCCGTTCGCTGACGGCACTCGGGGAAGCCGACGACGCGCAGGTCATCCGCGTTCGGGAGCTTGGCCACCGCGGAGACCGTTGTGGCGCCCTTCAGCAGGCTCTTCTGCTTCTCCTTGGTGGTGGTCAGCACGTACTTGTTCTCGAACGAGGTGCGCGGCAGTGCCGTGATCCCCTGCTTCGCGTACTCCGTCTTCGCCAGCTCGTATGCCTCGTCCGGATCGCGCGGCACGTCCTTTGTCTTCACACCGAAGAACGAGGTCAACGAGGTGCCCGTGTACTCGGGATACCCGTCCACCTGACCGGCCTTCAGCGCCTTGTAGGCGATCTGCTCAGAACCGAGGTTGAGCTCCTTCTGCACCGTGAAGCCGGCGGCCTCGAGCGACTGGGCGTAGATCTCGCCCAGGACGAACTGCTCCGTGAAGTTCTTGGAGCCGACCGTGATGCTCTTGCCCGCGTTGGCCGCGTCCTTCTTGATCACCTCGCTCGCGGACGCGCCCCCGCCTCCTCCTGTGTCGGTGTCCTCCTCGTCGTCGCCGCAGGCACCTGCGGCCAGCGCGAGGACCAGGGCGGCGAGCGCCGCCAGGATCAGTCGCAATGATCGGGTCATGTTGCTGGTTCCCTCCTTCGTGTGGGCAGGCTGAACCACCGCCGTGCTGCCGCTGGCTCCCCTGCGAGCTTGACTCCCTCTGGTGTGACCACGCGCTGAAGCGCGCCTATCCCCGCGTCGATGAGGAGCGTGAGGACGGTGACAACGAGCGCGGCGCCGAGTTGCCCTTCGAACCCGTAGGTCTGCGGCGTCACGATCGGCTCGCCGAGCGTCTGGACGTTGGCCAGCGGCGCGATCGTGGCCGTGGCCACCACGCTGACGGCCGAGGTCCGGATACCGGCGAAGATGGTGGGCATGGCGAGCGGCAACCGTACCCGGCGGACCACCTGCACGTCGCCCATGCCGATGCCGTGCGCGGCATCGACGATCTCGGGGTCGATCTGCCGCACACCAACGTAGGTGTTCGTGAGGATGGGTGGGACGGCAAGCAGGAAGAGCACCGCCACGACGTTGGTGAAGCCGATCCCGAGGTAGGCGAGAAAGAAGAAGAGCAGCACCACGGCCGGTACGGCGCGCCCGACGTTGGACACGGTGACGGCGACGAACTCGCCCTTCCCGCGGTGCCCGAGGTAGAGCCCGATCGGGATCGAGATCGCACACGCGGCCGCCATCGCCACCACGCTGACCTTCAGGTGCTCCACGGTGAGCTCGCCGATCTCGCCGGGTCCGCCTATCTGCACGCCGCCCGAGACCGAGTCCCGCTCGTGAAAGACGAAGTCGACGGCACCGCCGAAGTCGCCGAGGAAGGCGAGCGTGAGGCTCATGCCGCCGCCGCTCTACGCCACGGGGTCAGGGCGCGCTGGGTCGCGAGGATAATGACGTCCAGCACGGCCGCCAGGAGCACGCAGAGCCCGCCGGCCACAACCACGTTCGAGCGGAAGAACGGCTGCTCCACGAGCTCTGCGCCGAGACCGCCGGCGCCGGCGAAGAAGGCCAGTGCCGCCAGCCCTACCGTGGTCGTCGTGGCGATTCGCAGCCCGGCGAGGATCTCCGGCAGCGCCAGCGGCATCTCAACCCGCCACAGGAGCTGGCGTTCGGTGAGCCCCATCCCACGGGCCGCGTCCTTTGCCTCATCGGGCACTCCGGCAAGCCCCGTGATCACGTTGCGGAAGATGATCAGCAGCGTGTAACAGACGAGCGCCACCAGCGCTGTCGTGTTGCCACGGCCGGTGATCGGCTGGAGCAGGAAGAAGAACGCCACGCTCGGAATCGTGTAGAGCGCGCCGGTGAACCCGGCCACGGGACCGACGAGCCGGCTGTGGCGGTGGGCGATCACCGCCAGTGTGAACGCGATGGCGAAGCCGATCGCCACCGATGCGAGGGTGAGGTAGACGTGCTGCCAGAAGGGATCCACGTAGCGGTCGAGGTTGTCCGCGATCCAGTCGGGGCAGAATCCGTTCTCGGCCACACAGCCGGCGCCCGTTCGCTCGCGCGTCTGGAGCTGGGCGATCAGGTCGAAGCTCACTCGGGCTCCTCGACCAGGTCCGCGCCCGTGCGGGACTTTGCCGGCGCCTCCTGCAGGAAGTGCCCGATCACCTCGAGCGACAGCACGCCGGCCGTCCTTCCGCGGGCGTCCACCACGGGGGCGTAGCGAGTCTCGGCGACGAGCAGGTTCGCGAGCGCGTCCCGCAGGACGTCATCGAGGTCGATCAACGGCTCGGCCTTCGAGCGCAGCGTCTCCTGCACCCGCTCGCCCGCAAGGCCCTCCTCGCTGAGCCACCCGATGGGCCGGCCGCCGCCGTCGACCAGCAGCGCGATCGAGATGTCCGCGTCGCTCAGCTTGGTCCGTGCCTCGGACACCGGCTCGCCCACCCGCACCTGGGCGACCTTCCAGAGGTCGATGTCGCGCACGCGCTGGAGGGCCAGGCGCTTGAGCGCTCGGTCCGAGCCGACGAAGTCCTCCACGAACTTGCTGCTCGGGTACATGAGCAGCTCGGCCGGAGGCGAGTACTGGGCGAGCTTGCCGCCCTTCTGGAGGACGGCGATCCTGTCACCCATCTTGATCGCCTCGTCGATGTCGTGGGTCACGAAGACGATCGTCTTGCGGATCTCCCGCTGGAGGCGCAGGAACTCGTTCTGGAGTCGCTCCCTGTTGATCGGGTCGATCGCTCCGAACGGCTCGTCCATCAGCATCAGCGGAGGGTCGACCGCCAGCGCTCGCGCCACACCCACGCGCTGGCGCTGACCGCCCGAAAGCTGTGCCGGATAGCGGTCGCGCGTCTCGTGGGGGTCGAGCGAGACCAGCTCGAGCAGCTCGTCGACGCGCGCCCGGATTCGGTCCTTGGACCAACCGAGCAGCTTCGGGACGGTGCCGATGTTCTCGGCGATCGTCTGGTGGGGAAAGAGGCCGATCTGCTGGATCGCGTAGCCGATCTCGCGGCGAAGCGCCGCGGGAGGACGCTCGCGGACGCTCGTGCCGTCGAGCAGGATGTCGCCCTCGGTGATGTCGATCATGCGGTTGACCATCCGCATGGCGGTCGTCTTGCCGCAGCCCGACGGTCCCACGAGCACACAGATCTCACCGGCCGGGACCTCGAGCGAGAGGGCGTCCACCGCAGGCTCGTCCTGGCCCGGGTAGCGCTTGGTGGCCTGCCTGAACTCCAGCGTGGCCGCCGAGTGCGTCGCCTCGTTGCCGCTCCCCGCGCCTGTCGCGCTCACCTCAGCGGGGATTCTGCCCGACCGCGCCGCGCGATGCACGGATGTCGGCGCTCGCCAGGCGGCTGAGCTCCATCGCGAGCTCATCGCGCAGCCGGCTCACCTCGGTCTCGCTGACCTGCGGATCCGACTCCGCCGACTCCACCATCGCGGCGACGAGCCGCTTGCCCGCCTCCTCGAGGTCGCGGCCGGCGGCCTCGCGGTCGGACGCGCCGCGCAGGTCGAGCGCGCGCTCCTTGACGTCCTCGGCCAGGGGCCCGAGCTGTTCGCGGTCCGCATCCGACATCCGCCGCCAGCGCCCGTAGAGCGTGCGGGCCACCCGCACGCCGAGCAGGGTGCCGGCCCCCTGCTCGACCATGCGCGCCGCCCGTCCGGCGGATCCGATCGTGTCGGCGACCAGCTTGCGGGCAGGAGGCATCCCCGCATGCTCCCTGACGGGGAGGATGGAAGGCGGCAGGGACCGGTCAGGCGGCGCGGCGGATCGGCGTGACGGTGGAGCCGGCGCCCAGTGGCTTGCGCCGGGTGTCCCGCCGGCGGAAGCTCTGAAGCGAATCGGCCACCGCCCGAAAGACGTCCGGGTGGACCGCCATGCCGCAGTGGGTGCTGCTCACCTCGATCTGCTGGGCGTCGGGGTCCAGGCACGACTGCCAGCGGACGACGCCGTCGGTGCGGGAGTAGACCGAGACGTAGCCGACCCCACGCCGCGGCGGTGCCTGAACCGCCCGCCAGAAGCTGCGGCAGCAGTCGCCCTCGAGGCACCCGCGGGAGAAGAGGCCGGGCACGCCGAGCCTCCCCAGCGCGGCGACCGTCTCGATCTGGGCGCGCACGAGCGGGTGGATGGCAAAGAGATCGGTGTGGGGACAACCGAGCGTGATCACGCCGGATACTAGGTCGGGCCGCCGCTGGGCCAGGGCCTTTGCGAAGCTCCCCCCGCGGCTGTGACCGATCACCGCCGCGCGCATTCCCCGGCTCTGCACGAGTTCCTCGAGCCGGTCTTCCAGCCGCTCGATCGCCGCGCCGGAGCAGGCCACGTTCATCCGGATGCCGGCCCGGCTGGGACAATGGCCAGTTCCCTTGAGCCAGCGGCTCATGATCCGCAGCGAGTCATCGCCCGCGAGTAGGCCCGGGAGGAGCAGCACGGGCTGTCCGCCGCCGTCCGTGACGCCCCGGCCGCGAAGGACCGGGTCGCGCAGCAGCGCCGCCAGCTCGAGGCCAACTCGGCTCTCGCGCCAGATCGGTGGGCTGAAAGCGGCGGCTAGTGACATTTGGGCGCCCCGGTGGTTGGTGACCCTTACCGCCGAAGAATCTAATCGGCGGCCCGGCTGTAAGACATATCGGCAGCCGCGGGTCTAACCTTGCGCCCGATGCGTGCCATCACGATCCGAGAGGGCGCCCTGAACGTCGAGGAGCACCCCGAC
>JBPCJI010000168.1:0-7168 GCA_051005475.1 Thermoleophilaceae bacterium | reverse complement strand
GCGGATCGACGATCTCCCCACCCTGCCGACGGACCTGGTCGAGAAGACCCCGGAGGGCCCTCGCTTCCCCCGGACGCTCGACGAGGTGTGCGCCTCACACTCCGTCCAGGGCAAGGACGGGGTCACGCTGCTCGTGATGGCCAACCCGAAGAAAGCGGGCACCGGCTGACTGGGCAGCATGCACGCGGCGGTCGCCAGCGTGAGCCAGATGGTCGCGGAGGCGCCGGATGCCGTCTGCGTGGTCGACACCGACGCCACCGTCGAGCAGTTCCTGCGCGTAGCGACCATCCGTGCTGACTCGATCCTCGTCGTCGTGGAGCCGTACTTCACCTCACTGGAGACCGGGCGGCGGATGACGCGGCTGGGAAAGCTTCAGGGCTACGAGCACATCGGGCTCGTCGCGAACAAGGTCCGCAGCGAGCAGGAGTCCGAGACCGTCTACGAGTTCGCTGCCGAGCACGCGCTCGAGGTGGCCGGCATAGTGCCCTACGACCTCCGCATGCCCGACGCCGAGTGGGCCCAGAGCGCCCCGCTCGACTTCGACCCGGAGGCGCCGTCGATCGCGGCGATCGACGAACTGGGGCGGCGACTGCTCGAGCGGGCGGAGCCGGTGAGCAGCTAGCTGCGCAGCTTTCCGTTGCTCCTGGCGCGCTCCGCGGCCTTCTCGGTGTAGGCGTAGCGCTCGTGGGCCTCGGAGAACAGCGAGCTGAGACGCTCGAGGCGGGCGGGCTCGGAGCGCAGCTCGAGCAGCTCCTGCTTTGCCTCGAGCTCCAAGGCGATCGTCGCGGCCATGCCGTAGGAGTCGAGCTCTTCCAGGTCGGCCTCGGTCGGACGGGTATCCGTCACGTGCTCGACCAGGTCGGCGTAGCCCTGCCGAGCTTCGGCTCCCGATTCCTCCCCGTCTTCCCCGGGCTCCTCGTCGAGCAGCCGGATGTCGCCCGCGGGGTAGGCCATCTCATCGATCCGGCGTGTGAGTCGGAACGGGCGCACTCCCTGGACGAGGATGTTCATCCTGCCGTCCTCCATCCGGGCGAGAAGTTGGGTTACCTCGGCGGTGCACCCGACCTCACGCAGGCCCTGCTCGCCCATCCACAGCATTCCGAAGTTCGACTCCGCATTCAGGCACTCGTCGATCAGCTGCTTGTAGCGCTCCTCGAAGATGTGCAGCGGTACCACCTCACGCGGCAGCAGGACCAGCCCGAGTGGGAAGAGGGGGAAGCGCTCGATCGTTTCGCCCACCTTTCGTAGGCTAGTCCCCATGCCACTCCGCGACGCCCTCGCCAGAGTCGACCCGTACCGACCCCAGCCGCCGATGAGCGTGCTCCAGGCCGAGCTCGGCCTGGAGCGAATCGTGAAGCTGGCCTCGAACGAGGGGGCGTTCGGGGCGCTCCCGGAGGCGGTGGCGGCCTACGAGGCCGCGGCGGGCGAGCTGCACCGCTACCCCGATGGTGCAGGAGAGCAGCTGCGCGCAGGGCTCGGTGCTCTGCATCGAGTGCCGGCCGGGCAGGTTGTGCTCGGCAACGGCGCCGACGAGCTGATCCGCCTCTGTGGCGCCGCGACGCTCGACGCGGGGGACGCAGCCGTGTTTCCGTGGCCGTCGTTTCCGAGCTACGTGTCGGCTGCGGCCTGTCACGGCGCCGGCACGGTGCGCGTCCCGCTGCGGGAGCGCTCGTTTCAGCTCGGTGCCGTGCTGGAGGCGGTCGAGGGTCCCGCTCCCGACGGAGGGCGGCGGCGACTTGTCTTTCTCGCGAATCCGAACAACCCCACCGGCACGCTGCTCGACCGCGGCGAGCTGCGTTCGTTCCTGGATGCCCTGCCGAAGGACGTGCTGTGCGTGCTCGATGAGGCATATGCCGAGTACGCCGAGCCCGAGCCGGAGGGACCGGCCCTGTTGCGCGAGGGTCGCGCGGGGCTCTGCGTGCTGCGCACCTTCAGCAAGGTCTACGGGCTCGCGGGGCTGCGGATCGGATACGCCCTGGCCTCGCCCGAGATCGCCGACGCGCTGGCACGCGTGCGGCCTATCTTCAACGTGAACGGCCCCGCTCAGGCCGCCGCTCTCGCCTCGCTCTCCGGCACGGACGCGCTCGCGGAGCGGGTCGCCCACGCGCGGGCGGCGCGGGACGGGCTCTACCAGACGCTTGCCGATGCCGGACTTCGTCCGATGGCCTCCCAGGCGAACTTCGTCTACGCGGATGTACCTGACGGCGATGGGCCGGGCCTGGCGCGGCGGTTGCTCCACGCCGGCTTCATCGTCCGGGCGCTGGATGGCTTCGGCGCTCCCGGCGCGATCCGGGTGACGTGCGGCACGGACGAGGAGAACGCGGCGTTCGCGCGGGCGCTCGCGGGCTCGGTCACGGGGTGAGGCCCCCGGGGGCCGAGCAACCCGCGCTTGGGTCGACCGGTGCAAGCCCCGCCGGCGCGCGCCCGAGCCCTGCGACGCTCGAGGACACGGAGGTCGCCGGGCTCGCCCAGGTTGCCACGGCGTCCTTCCTCGCCTCGCGCGTCGTGCCGAGCGGCGGGTTCTTCGTGGCCCTTGCGGGCGGGATCGCCCTCGCACGCGTGGCGCAGCAGCGCGGCGCCCGGGAGGGCTATGGCGCAAGCGCGGCCGCAATGATCGAGACGGTGGCGATCATGGGGCCGCCGCGTTTCACGATTCCATTCACGCAGGCCGCCACGGCCCCGATGCTTGGCCGCCTCGAGGCCCGCGCGGTGGGCCCGCTCGCGCAGATGCTCGCCTGCGCCGCTGTCCGGGTGCTGCTGAATGCCGTCGGGGTGGCCTTCTTCATCTGGGTCGTCGGCGGCCTCGAGGCCTACGCGGGCAGCTACGACGCGATCGCCGAGCGCCTCGGCTTCAGCGTGAGCGAGCGCGCCACGGTGCTCGTGACGCTCGCGGGTCTGCTGGTGTGGGGAGGGTTTGCGAGCGGGGTCCAGGTGTGGGTCTACCGGCGTGGGCTGCGCGACTGGTCGACCGGGCCCGACGAGCAGGGAGAGGTCCCCGCCGCCCCGAGTCCACACGACGGTCGCTTCGACGCCCGGGCGGTGGCGCTCGCCGCCGCGATCGGCTTCGCGCTCCTGCTCGCGAGCACCGACTGGGTGCTGCTGGGGGCTGTGGCGGGCTGGCTCGCGATCGCGTGGGTCCTGGCGCGTCCCGACATGAGCGCGGCTCCCACCGGCCTGGCGCTCGCGGGGCTGTTGGCCGGCAGCGCGCTGGTCTTCACGCTCGTCGGCGGCCTGGGGCTCGACCTCGCGCTGCGGCGCGCGGCGAGGGCGGCCCTCCTCGTACTGGTGGCCACCTGGCTACGCGCGGCCGCCGGAGCGGACGGACTGCGCGAGGTCTTTCGTCGCCTCCTGGGCGTGCTCCGGAGGGTGCCGTCCGCGCCGGAGGCCGCAAAGGTACTTGACCGGATCGGCTCCGAAGGGCGTTTGACCGCGGCCGGCCGGTCGCTCTCCGATGCGCTCAGTGCGGTCCCGCGCCAGGCGCTGCCGGTGCTCGACGCCGTGCTCGCATGGGTGGCGGGGGAGGCCGGCCGCTTCCGGGCGGGCGCGCTGCCGCCACGGCTCTCGCTGCACGCGAGGCCGCCGGACGCTGTGCTGCTGGTGGCCGCGCTGGCCCCGGCTGCGGCGCTTGCGCTCTGACCTGTGCGGGACGTGGGGAGCCGCGGGCGCGAGGCGCCGGCGCGAGGCGAGACGCAAGCGCGCTCGGCGTCAGGCGCTCGGCGTCAGGCGCTCGGCGAGTGGGCCGACACGAGCAGGTTGTAGAAGAGCGCGGGCGGGAGGCGTGGCTCCAGCAGGGCGCGGTCCAGGGCCTGGAGGCCGAGGTAGCCACGGTAGGCGTACTGGTGCCACAGCCACGGCACCTCGGACGGCTCCGCGGTGGCCTCCAGCGCGCGGTTCGTCCACCCGAACAGGCTGGCCGCGAGCTCCTCGCCGCTCACCCTGACGCCCTGGAACCCGGCCCGGCGCACGGGCCGGGCGAGGGCGGCCGGGGTGAAGGCGTGCACGTCCACGATCCTTTCCAGCTCACCCTCCTCGGCGACCTGGTGATGACCGTTGCGCGCGGCCGCGCTCGCGCCCACCAGCGCACGCCACGCCGGGGCCAGCGCGTGTGCCGCGCGCTTGGGGGCCGCGGCGATCTTGTCGCCGTAAAGGGAGGGCTCGCCACAGAAGGCGATCGTGCCGCCCGGTGCCAGGACCCGCATGAACTCCGAGAACGAGGCGTCCAGGTCGGGCAGGTGGTGAAGCACCGCGTGGCCGAAGACGAGATCGAAGGAGTCGTCCGCAAACGGGAGGCAGGTGGCCTCGCAGCATGCGGTGCGGGCGTCGAAACCGAGCCGGCCGGCGCTCTCGGCGAGCACGTCGAGCATGCCGGGCGAGACATCGGTCGCGGTGTACTGCGAGATCGCGCCGGCCCCGATGAGGTTCAGGCCGAAGTATCCGGTGCCCGCCCCGATCTCGAGCGCAGGAGCGAACGGCCTGGCCCGCTTGCCAAGCGCCTTGCGGAGCTTTCTGGCGACCTGTCGCCGGCCGCGCTCGCCGTAGTCGATCCCCCACTTGACGTCGTAGCGGGCGGCCGCGAGATCGTGATAGCGGACGTTGGCCTCGTGGATCTCCTCGGTTTCGGTGGAAGGCGCCATCCCGCCGCGGAACCCTAGATGGTGCCCGCATAGACTCCCGGCCCCGTTGACCCCCTCCGCCGAGTACGTGCAGCGAGACCAACCGGAGGGCGTGCCCCCGCTCGCGCTGACCGGCGAGCGCACGCTGCCCGACGTGCCGGAGGAGAACTACTGGTACAGGCGCCATCTCGTGGTGTACGAGTGGATCGCTGCGCGCTGCCGCGGCCTTGAGGTGGTGGACATGGCCTGCGGTGAGGGCTACGGGACGGCCACGCTCGCCCGGCGCGCGGCGCGGGTGACCGGGGTGGACGCAAACCCCGAGGCCCACGAGCACGCGCGGCTCAGGTACTCGCGGCCCGGCGTGCGCTTCGTGCGCGACCTGGTCGGCCGATTCTCCGAGCAGTGCGACGCCGTGGTGTTCCTCCAGACGATCGAGCACGTGCACGATCCGCGGGAGGTGCTGGGCCACATCCGGGGCATGCTGCGCCCCGGCGGCACCGCCTACGTGTCAACACCCAACGTCCTGACCCTCGCGCCCCCCGGAGAGATCCGGTCGGGCAACCCGTGGCACGTGCGCGAGTACCGCCACGAGCAGTTCCGTGCGCTGTGTGAGGGCTGCTTCGATGAGGTGGAGCTGCTCGGCCTCTTTCACGCGCGCAAGCTGCGTGCGCACGGGCTGGCGCTCCGGGCCGGATGGGACGAAGTCCATGGGCGGCTCGGGCTCACGCGAGCGTTCTACGACCGCTTCACCCCGGCCATCGCCTCGAGCGACTTCGCGCTGCGCGCCGGGCCGCTCGAGCGCGCACTCGACTTCGTGGCGGTCCTGCGATGAAGAGAAGCCCGCGCGCGGGCTGATGGGCCGCGACCGGGGCGCGCTCGCGCTCGTGCTCCACTCCCACATGCCCTACGTCGAGGGGTTTGGCACCTGGCCGTTTGGCGAGGAGTGGCTCTGGGAGGCGGTCGCAACCGTCTACCTGCCGCTGCTCGACCTGCTCGAGCGGGCGCAGGCGCCGGTGACGGTGGGGTTGACCCCGGTGCTCTGCGATCAGCTCGAGACCCTTCCCGGTGCGGCGGGCGCCCGGCTCCGAGGGTTCCTGGGCGAGACCCGCCGGGTCGTGCACGAGAGGGACCTCAAGGGCTTCGAGGACGCCGGCGAGCCGGAGCTGGCCGCCGAGATACGCCGCGCGGGCGGTGACTATGTCGGAGCGATGGAGTGCCTGGAGGCCCGCGGAGGGGACCTCGTCGGGGCCTTTGCCCGCCTGGCCGCCGGCGGGCCGGTCGAGCTCTGGACCTCCGCAGCCACGCACGCACTGCTGCCGATGCTCGCCAGCGATCCCGGGCTGCGCCTGCAGATCGCCACCGGGGTCACCGCGCACGAGCGCCGCTTCGATGGCTTTGGCGGAGGCTTCTGGCTGCCCGAGTGCGCCTACGAGCCGGGCCTCGAGCACGCGCTCTCCGACCGCGGTGCGCGGGTCTTCTGCGTCGATCAGACGAGCGTCCACGGCGAGGGCGCGGCCGAGCAGCTCGAGCCGGTGATCACGCAGGCGGGCGTCGTGGCGGTGCCGATCGACTGGCTGACCGTCGAGCTGGTCTGGAACGAGAAGGCCGGCTACCCCGCGCATCCGGGCTACCGCGACTACCACCACCGCACGTTTCACGACCTGCGCCCCTGGAACTCGGGGGGCGATCCCTACCGGCCGGCCGACGCCGCCGGTCTCGCGCGCGAACACGCGCGGGACTTCGTCGGGCGCTGCGTCGAGCGGCTCGATGCCCACGCTCGCGAGCGGAACCGTCCCGGCCTGCTCTGCTGTGCGCTCGACACCGAGCTGCTCGGCCACTGGTGGTACGAGGGACAGACCTGGCTGGGGCGCGTGTTCGAGGAGGCAGGCGCACAGGGGCTCGACCTCGTGACCGTGTCCGAAGGGCTCGAGCGGGTGCCACTCGCCGAGCGCGAGCTCGTGGCCTCCACCTGGGGCGCGGGCAAGGACCTGAGCACCTGGGACTCACCCCTGGTCTCGGAGCTGGCCTTTGCGGCTCGCTCTGCCGAGCTGCGTACCGTGGCCGCGGCGGCGCTGAGGCGGGAGCCGGCGGCGGCGCTCCTGCGGGCCGCCCGCGAGCTGCTGGCTCTCCAGGCGAGCGACTGGGCCTTCCAGGTCAGCCGCGATCTGGCCTCTGACTACCCCCTCGGACGCGTCGCGGGACACGCCGCCGCGCACGACGCGGCGATGGGCGCTCTGACACACTCCGCCCCCGTGCCGGAGCCCTCCTTGCGCAACCTCGCGCCGTACCTGGAGCTGGCCCCGCTGGTGGCCCCCTGATGAGGGCGCGATGCGCGTACTGATCCTCTCGTGGGAGTACCCGCCCCTGATCGAGGGCGGCCTGGCGCGGCACGTGCACAAGCTGGCCGAGCAGCTCGCGGCCCAGGGCTTGGATGTGCACGTCCTGGCGCGCGGCCTGGATGGCTCGCCCGCGGAGGAGGAGTGCGGTGGCGTCCTCGTTCACAGGGTGCGTGAGCCCGAGCGACCGCGCGAGCTGGGCGAGTTCGTCACCTGGGT
>JBPCJI010000167.1:0-5206 GCA_051005475.1 Thermoleophilaceae bacterium | reverse complement strand
GCCCTCCAGCCGGAAGCGCAATGCGCGCGGCGCCGAGTAGGTCGTCGACAGCTCGTACCGCCCGGGAGATAGGAACATCGTGCGCACCGCCCGCCCGCCGGGCGGCAGACCCTCTACATCGGTCGGCCCGAGCGGATTAGCCGCCGGTCCGGGTTCCACCGTGGGCGCGGGCCGCACTCGCGCCCATCCGCGCCTACGACTGAGATCTCGGCCCGAGGACCGGTCGCAGTGCAGTAGCGCGCCGGGAGCGGTGCCTTCGTCCAGGACGGAGCGTCTCGGGGTCGGACCGCTGCGCCGCCACAGCGCGAACGAACGGGTCCGCCGCTCGAGCGAGAAGTTGGCCGGCGCCTCGCTCTCATAGTGGCCGGCCGAGGTGATCACGCGGTCGAACCTGTCGAGCCCCGCCGCGGTGAGCATGTCGAAGTCGGCAGGCCGGCCCACGACGTAGGGGCCCTTCGACTTGCGGCTGTACCAATGCAAGGAAGGTCGAGCGACAATCTCGTACACCCGTGCCCCGCGCAGCTGCCAGTAGGCGAACTCGTCGGAGGCGAGGTAGAGCACTCTCTTTCCCTGGACGAGTGGTCGCAGAAACGAGATCTCGCTGTGGTGGCCTGCTGGCCAGATCTCAGCGCCGCGGAGCACCAGGAAGCTCGACCACGCCGCCACACCCACGACCCCGACGGCCACCACCCGCCTCAGCGCGGTGGCCCCGCCAGGAGGCGCGGCGCCCCGGTCGAGCACACCACGAAGCACGAGGCAGGCCAGGATCGGAGCAGGCACGGCCAGTGCCTTGGCGGTCACGTAGGGGGACTCGCCGCCCTTCAGGTAGGCGTAGATCAGGCCCGCGGCGAGTGCCGCGGCCGGCGCCGCGAAACGGTGCCTGCGCACGTGCCACCACAGGCCCATGCCAAGCCCGGCGAGCCCGAGTGCGCCCGCAATGCCTGCCTTGTAGGCCTCCCTCGGCGCATCGAAGTAGATCCGGAAGTCCTCTGTCGGCCACAGACCCAACGCCTCGAAGGGGGAGAGTGCGTCGACCAGGTTGCCCACCTGGGCGCGGTCGATCGCGCCCGATCCCGTCGGCGAGAGGCTGACCTGCTCGAAGAAGGTGAACGACCGAACGATCTCGGGCAGCAGCAGCACGGCCAAGCCCGCCAGCCCCAGCCCCGTGAGGACCAGCGACCGCCGGCTCGCCGCCACGAAGGTCAAGAGTGAAGCCCAAAGCGCCCGCGGTGAGAGCCACCTATCCCGCCTGAACAGCTCGGCCGCCGTCCAGAGCGCCAGCGTGAGCACGATCCACGCCAGACCGAAGTAGCTGTAGTTGGCAAACGATCCTCCCGCCGCAACCAGCAGAAGCACGACGTGGCCGGCGCGCACGCGCCGAGCCTGCGAGATCTCTCCCAGGACGGCCACGAACAGGAGCAGCAGCATCCCCGTGAGGGTCTCCTTGAAAGCGCCCTGGCCGTAGTAGGCCGCGGCAAGGTAGCTCAGCGCCACGAGCCCCGCGGCTACCCCGCGCCGTACCCGGCCGACTCCTGACAGCAGGCTCAGCGCGCAGAGCGCTGCGGCAGCCGGTATCGCCATCAGGAACCCGGTGAAGGCCGTGTCCATGGACACACCGAGTGCCTGTGCCACGCTCGCCACCAGCGCGTGCGGGCTGACCGGATATCCCGGCGGGATAGGCAGAGTGCTGGTGCTGCCAGGGTCGCGCAGAGCCTCGGCCCACGCCAGGTGGCTGGCCATGTCGTTGTTCACGCCGTTGCCGAGAAGGCCGATCTCCCCGTTGGCCACGAACGGCGCCGAGGTGCCCAGGGCCACGACTGCAAGGGCCAGGACGACATCCGCGCTCGGACGTCTGGGCCCCCCCTCACGGACGACCGCAACCGCGGCGACCACCGTGAAAAGACCCAGGACGACCGCCGCCGTGCCGGCATCTCCGGGCAGGCGAATCAGCGCGCCCGAGGCAATCACGAGCACGCCGAGGCCGGCTGCCGGGGCCAATGGGCTCCAGGCTGGGCGAGAGCAGGCGCGCAGCAGGCCGCCGCCCAGAATCGAAGCGACCGCCAACAGCACGAGGGCGGAGAGGTAGGCCGACACGCGGCGATAAGCGTATGGGGCGGGCGGCCTCCGAATCCCGCCGGTGCGCCCCCGCCTCTGTACCGTCCACGGCGTGGTCACGCCCCCCTCCAGCGCTCCCGAGACGCTCATCGCGGAGAACGTGTCGAAGACCTTCAGGCTTCCCCACGAGCAGGTCCACACGCTGAAGGAGCGTGCGCTGCATCCCTTCCGGGGCAAGCGGATGGACCCCTTCACCGCTCTCGACGACGTCTCCTTCTCCGTCGGCGGCGGCGAGTTCTTCGGGATCGTCGGCCGAAACGGCAGCGGCAAGAGCACGCTGCTCAAGTGCCTCGCCGGGATCTACCGCACCGACGAGGGGCGCATCCTGCTGCGCGGGCGGATGGCCACGTTCATCGAGCTCGGGGTGGGCTTCAACCCGGAGCTGACCGCCCGCGACAACGTGATCATCAACGGGATCATGCTCGGCCTCACGCCGAGCGAGGCCCGGGGACGCTACGACGCCGTGATGGACTTCGCAGAGCTCGCCGAGTTCGAGAGCCTCAAGCTGAAGAACTACTCGTCGGGGATGTACGTGCGCCTGGCCTTCGCAACGATGATCCAGGTCGACGCGGACATCCTCCTCATCGACGAGGTCCTGGCCGTGGGCGACGTCTCCTTCCAGCAGAAGTGCCACGAGGTCCTCGCCCAGATTCGCAAACGGGGACGCACGATCCTCTTCGTCACCCACGACATGCACACGGTGGAGGAGCTGTGCGACCGAGCGCTGCTCCTCGAGCGCGGCGTCCCGTTGGAGTTGGGCGATCCCAACCGCGTGGCCCGGCACTACGACCGCCTCAACTTCGAGCGCCAGGGGGACCTCAAGCGCAAGAACGAGGGCGACTCCCGCCACGGCACCGGCGAGGCGGTGGTGCTGGACGCCTGGTTCGAGGACGAGCACGGCACGCGCACGGCCACCGTTGAACGTGGCAGGCGGTGTACGGCACGAGTGGTGGTCGAGCTGTGTGCGGCCGCCGTCGATCCGGTGGTGGGCTTTGAGTTCGGCAGCGAGCACACGCCCCACCTCGCCATCACCGAGGAGGGAGTGCCGGGAAGCTTCGCGGGGGGCGAGCGCCTCGAGCTCGAGGCGGCGATGGTGATGCCCTTTGCGCCCGGCCGCTACACCCTCTCGCCGTTCGTCAGGGCCGCCGAGGCGCAGGGGTCGGTGATGGACCGCCGTGACGAGTGGGTGCCGATCACGGTGATCGGCACGCGCGGCGGGGGAGGCCTGGTCGACGTGCCCGCCGAGGTGCGCGTCGGCCAGATGGTGGTCCGGTGAGCAGCCTGCCGGCGAGCAGCCTGCCGGAGGGCACCTTGCCGATGGTCGAGATGACGGGCCCCGCGGCCACCTCGGGCGACTGGCGGCGGTTCTACCACCTCACCCGCACCCTGGCGGTCACCGACTTCAAGGTCCGCTTCTACGACTCCGCGCTCGGCTACCTGTGGACGCTGATGAAGCCCCTGCTCTTCTTCGGCGTCCTGTACGTGGTGTTCAGCCTGATCGTGCGTGTCGGCGACGGGGTTGAGCACTACCCGGCGATGCTCGTCTCGGGCATCGTGCTGTTCTTCTTCTTCAGCGAGTCGACCGCCAAGGGCGTGACCTCCGTCCTGGACAGCGAGAACCTCGTGCGCAAGATCCATTTCCCGCGCATGGTGATCCCGCTCTCCGGCGTGCTCACCAACACCTTCTTCCTGCTGCTGAACCTCGTCGCCGTCTTCGTCTTCTTCGCGATCGACCGGGTGGAGGTGCGGCTCTCCTGGCTCGAGCTGCCGGTGCTGCTGGCGCTGCTGTTCCTCTTCACCGTGGGGGTCACGATGGTGCTCTCAGTGCTCTACGTGCCCGCGCGGGACATCAAGCCGATCTGGGAGGTGGTGAGCCAGGCGCTCTTCTACTTCACGCCGGTCCTGTATCCGATCTCGCTCGTGGCCGAGCAGAACGAGCGGCTTGCCCAACTGGCGATGTGCAACCCGCTCGCAGCGATCATCCAGCAGACCCGCCACGCGATGATCGACCCCGGCCAGCCATCGGCGGCGGCGGCCATCGGCGGCGCCCCGCGGCTGTTGATCCCGCTCGGCATCCTCGTGGGCACGTTCCTCTTCGGCCTGTGGCTGTTCAACCGGATGGCGCCGCGGATCGCCGAGGAGCTGTAGCGGCGGGGGCCGGAAGCGGCTCGAGGCTGAGCCGCAGCCTCGCTCCGCCGCCCTCCGCGTGCTCGGGGCTCTGCACGAGCTATGGCATCATTAGATGCTCTGAGAGTGCTACGGAAGGGAGCGTGGGAGATGAGGACAACCCTGGCCTTGGACGACGATCTGCTCGCCGAGGCACAGCGGCTGACGGGAACGCACGAGAAGGCCGCTCTCGTGCGCCAGGCCCTCACCGCGCTGATCGAGCGTGAGAGCGCCCGCCGGTTGGCGAGGCTGGGCGCCAGCGATCCCACGCTGGCCGGGGTCCCCAGGCGCCGGGCCGACCTCCCCACGCGCCGGGCGAAGCCCCCTACGCGCCGGGCGAAGTCCCCCAGGCGCTCCACCAAGCCTTCGTGATCCTCGTCGACACGTCGATCTGGATCGACCATCTCAAGAGCGGCAGCCCGCCCCTCGCGGGCTTGCTCGAACGGTGTGGCGTCCTCACGCACCCGTGGGTGACAGGGGAGCTCGCCCTGGGCCACCTGCGCCGCCGTCAAGAGGTAATCGGGCTGATCGACCGCCTGCCCCAGGCCACCCTCGCCACGGCGAGCGAGGTGATGACGCTCATCGAGCGCCATGAGCTCTACGGCACCGGCATCGGCTACGTCGACGCGCAGCTGCTGGCCGCCACCAAGCTCACCGACGCCGCCACGCTGTGGACCCGCGATCGTCACCTGCGCGCGGCCACAACGCGTCTGGAGTGTGCGTTCGAACCAGGCCCGTCGGACGATCCCGCGTGAGCGCCGTCACGATGGCGTGCGGCGGGCTCGAGGGTCCCTTCGAGTGCCTTGTACCACAGTATGTGCTACGCTAGCGACGTGGCGTCGCGCACCGTGAGAGCCCGCCTTGACCCCCGCTCGGAGGGTGACCTCGAGTTGTTGCTGCGGGAGGGAGGCACCGAATCGGATGT
>JBPCJI010000166.1:0-2930 GCA_051005475.1 Thermoleophilaceae bacterium | reverse complement strand
CCCGGAGAACGTCATCCCGACGGAGCGGCCCACGGGTCGGGTTGTACGCACTCCTCGGCGCTGGCGGCCTATCTTGCACGCGGGCATGGGCCCCTGGAGGCAGCACGACGAGCTAAGGCCACCGCCGCTGAGGCTGTGCGCGACGGGCTGCGGTCCCTCGGAGAGGGGGCGGGGCCGGTCGACGTCTTCGGGCTCGAGCGTTGACGCGCCACCTGGCCGGGCCGGGCCGGGGCGCGCGCCGGCTCTGGCATAATCGCCGGTGGAAGTCGTCGAGCCCGGAGTCCCGAGATCAAGTTCCTGCGCATGAAGCCTGGCCATGGTGAGATCCTCCTGACGGAGGGGGATCCCCGGCTGCGCGAGGACGAGGAGCGGCTGGTGGAGGAGTTCCGTCGCCAGCTCGAATCGGGCATGTGGGCCGCCGTGCCCACCGAGCACCCGGGCAGCGGCCGCCGTGAGGCAACGATGGTGCACGCCTACGCCGAGATTCCGCCCGAGGCGGAGCGGGTGATTTTCTCCCCTCGCGCGGCGGTCGGCTGGGCCGTCCGGCGCGACGATGCTGCTCGCGCTGCTGGTCCTCTCGCTCGTCGCGGCGGTGCTCGCCGGACCCGTCGTCGCCCGAGCCGCCGGGCGTTGGGCGGCCCGCCGCTCCGCTGCTCGCCGCGGCGCACCACTCTCGGCTGACCTGACCTACGACCCGGGGCGCGAGCGGCGCGCCGAGCACCGCGCGCGCGAGCTTCTGCGCTCGTGCGTGAACGACGAGGAGTGGGCGATGTACCGCGACCTGGGGTTCATCAGGGTGCCCGGGCGCCACCTCCCGGACGGCCGCCGCGGCTCCGGCGTGGGCCGGCCCCCGTACGCCTACCTGGTCTACCCGCACAAGCCGATCGTGGCCTATGTGCCTCAGACGGGCCGGCTGCTGAGCGAGTACTGCGTGGAGTTCCCCGACCTCAGCGGCGACGGCCGCTCACGCCTGCCGGCCTCCGACGACGTCCTCGCAAAATGGATGGCGCTCACCTCGGACGAGGCCCGGGTGATCGGGCAGGCCAACATGCACCTCGTCGGTCGCCAGCTCGATCCCCAGCGCGTGCGACGTGACCTGTGGCGCCTGTCGGAGTGGGAGCGCCGCCGTGGCGACTCGCGCTCGGCTCAGGCCCGCAGCGCATGAGCGCCACAGGCCTCGACCTGCGCAGCCGCAGCCGGGCGCAGCTCGACGGGCCCGATCGCGCCCCCACCCGTGCCTACCTGAAGGGCATCGGCTACGACGACGAGGCGCTCGCGCGCCCGATCGTGGGGATCGCGAACACCTGGACGGAGGTGATGCCCTGCAACTTCCACCTTCGTCTCCTGGCGGAGCGGGTCAAGGATGGTGTCCGGGCCGCCGGCGGGACGCCGATGGAGTTCAACACCGTCGCGGTGTCCGACGGCATCGCGATGGGCACCGAGGGAATGAAGACCTCGCTCGTGAGCCGCGAGGTGATCGCCGACTCGATCGAGCTCGTGGCCCGCGGGCACCTCTTCGACGCCGTCATCGCCATCTCGGGCTGCGACAAGACGATCCCCGGCTGCGTGATGGCGCTGGCGCGGCTGGACCTTCCGAGCCTGATGCTCTACGGCGGCTCGATCGCGCCGGGCAGGTTCCGTGGCGAGGACGTGACGATCCAGGAGGTCTTCGAGGCCGTCGGCGCCCACGCCTCCGGCAACATGTCAGACGAGGACCTGGCCGAGCTCGAGTCGGTGGCCTCCCCCGGGGCAGGAGCCTGCGGCGGCCAGTTCACCGCCAACACGATGGCGATGGCCTTCGAGCTGCTCGGCATCTCACCGATGGGCAGCTCGATGGTGCCCGCCGAGGAGGGCAAGAAGGGGCAGGTGGCTGAGGACTGCGGACGCCTCGTGCTCGACATCCTCGAGCGGGACATTCGTCCGCACGACGTGATCACGAGCGACTCGCTCGAGAACGCAATCGCCGGCGTGGCGATGACGGGTGGCTCGACGAACGCCGTCCTGCACCTGCTGGCGGTCGCCAGCGAGGCGGGAGTCGTGCTCTCGATCGACGATTTCGACCGCATCGCGTGGAAGACGCCCCTGCTCGCGGACCTCAAGCCCTTCGGGCGCTACGTGGCGCCTGACCTGTGGCGCGCCGGCGGGGTGCCGCTCGTGGCGGCGCGGCTGGCCGAGGCGGGTCTCCTGCACGGCGAGGCAGTCACGGTGACGGGTCAAACGATCGCCGAGGTGGCGGCGACCGTAGAGGAGCCCGAGGGGCAGCCGGTCGTTCGGCCGCTATCCGATCCCCTGGCCCCGAACGGGGGCTTTGCGATCCTGCGCGGCAATCTGGCGCCCGAGGGCTGCGTGGTGAAGCTCGCGGGACACGGGCGTCGTCAGCAGCGCGGCCGGGCGCGCGTGTTCGAATCCGAGGAGGACGCCTTCGAGGCAGTCAAGGCGGGCTCCGTGGAGGCCGGCGACGTGGTGGTCATCCGCAACGAGGGGCCCGCCGGCGGGCCCGGGATGCGCGAGATGCTGGCGGTCACGGCAGCGTTGTACGGGGAGGGCCTCGGGGACTCGGTGGCCCTGCTCACCGACGGCCGCTTCTCCGGAGCCACGCACGGCTTCATGGCCGGCCACGTGGCCCCCGAGGCGGTCCGCGGCGGTCCGATCGCCGCCGTGCGCGACGGCGACAACGTCGTGTTCGACGTCGAGCGCCGAGAGCTGAACGTGGAGCTCTCAGACGACGAGATCTCCCTACGGGTCGCTGCCTACGAGCCGCCTCCGCCTCCCGACACCACGGGCGTGCTTGGGAAGTACGCCCGCCATGTGGGCTCGGCGGCCCGTGGCGCGCTCACGAGCTGAGCTTCAGACGGCTCCGTCTTGCGCCCGGTCCCGGGAGCCGTTCGACGCGGCGTCAGGCTCGCCTCCGACCTCGCCATCCTCAGGCT
>JBPCJI010000165.1:0-3829 GCA_051005475.1 Thermoleophilaceae bacterium | reverse complement strand
CGCCGCGAGCCCGAGGAGGACGCGGATGGCGGTGGTCTTACCGGCCCCGTTGGGGCCGAGCAGCCCGAAGACCGTGCCCTCGGGCACCTCGAAGGCGAGCCCGTCGATCGCGACGACCTCACCGAAGTGCTTGACCAGCCCGTCGTAGACGGCGAGCGGACCCACTAGCCGGCCCGGTGGGGCGCCTCAGCGGCCGGCATGGGCTCCCTCGGGGATCGCGTCGAAGATGGGCTCGAGGACATGGAAAGCGGTCGAGGCAGCCGCCTGGCGCTCCAGCTCGTCCTCCGGGGCCTCGAAGGCCGTGACCTCGAGGCCCACTATCTCGCAGTCCTCCACCACCGCCTCCAGCACGTCGAAGAGCTTCTCGGGCAAGAGCCCCCCGGGCGCGGGGAACCTGGCCGGGAAGCACTCCGGATCCAGCACGTCGAGGTCGACGTGCAGGAACACCGGCGCGGCGTCGAGCGCGTTCTTCACGGCCACCAGGGTCTCGATGGGGCTCGCGCCGATCACGGTCACATCGCTGCGCTCGAGCGCCTCCCGCTCCATCGGGTCGAGTTCCCGGACGCCGGCGAGCACCACCCGGGCGGTGTCGACCGCCTGGGCGCCGAGCCCCGCGTCCCACTGCCCGCAGGCCCCCGCGAGAGCCATGCCGCCGAGGTAGCCGCTCGTGGTGGTCTCCGGCGTGTTGAAGTCGCCGTGGGCATCCAGCCAGAGCACGCGGGCGTCGGGGCGGTGTGCGAGCGCGGTGGGGAGCGTCGTGAGCGCCACCGAGCACTCCGCGGCGAGCAGCACCGGCAGGTTTGCGCCTGACAGCGCGTCATCCACCTGCCCGCCCGCCTCCAGCAGGCAGCCGCGGGAGTCGCGCAGGTCCTCTGTGAAGCGCGCCTCACGCGGCTCGCCGAGGGTGCCTATCACCCGCGGCTCGCACCCGAGCCGCTTGCCCACCAGCCACGCCAGCTCCTCCGCGCCGCGCGCGGCCTCACACGAGCGGTCGGAGGTGCGGCAGCGCAGTACGACGAGCGACGGGGTCAACGGTTTTGCCACTCCGGCGCACGCTTCTCGAAGAACGCCCGCACGCCCTCGGCGGCATCCTCGGTGGACAGCGCGAGGGTGAGGTTGTGGTGCAGGTACTCGAGCGCGTCGAGCAGGGGCATGTCCTGCGAGCGGAACATCGCGTCCTTGCCAAGCCGCATCATCAGCGGGGACTTCGAAGCCAGCCTGCCCGCCCACTCGGCCACGGCCGCCTCGAACTGCTCCGCCGGGACCACCTTGTTCACGATGCCGGCCTCGTAGGCCTCCCGCGCGGTCATCCGCTCACCGAGCAGGAGCATCTCGTTCGTCCGCTTGCGGGGCACGTTGCGGTAGATCAAGGCCATGATCATGAAGGGAAAGACCCCCACGTCGATCTCTGGCGTGCCAAAGGCCGCGGCCTCCGTGGCCACGATCAGGTCGCAGGCCAGGGCGAGCCCGAGCGCTCCGGCCAGCACGTGGCCGTTGGCGGCGCAGAGCGTCGGCTTGCCGAGCTCGCCGATCAGGCGGAAGAGGCGCGGGAAGCCAGCCGTGCCGATGTGCTTTTCCAGCAGCGGTACCTCGGCGGCGAACCCGTCGAGGCTCCCACCCGCCGAGAAGACCGTCTCATGCGAGGAGGTGAGCACCACACAGCGCACCCGATCCTCGTCCCGGGCGACCCCGAACGCCGCGATCAGCTCGCCCAGGGTCTGGCTCCCAAGCGCGTTGCGCGTGCCCGGGTCATCCAGCGTGATGGTGGCGACTCCGCTGTCCGCGACGTCGTACAGGATCTTCTCGTAATCCAACCGGGCTCCTCGGTGGCGCGAGCGGGGGGTCGTGGCCGCCGGCGGAGGTTATCCCCCCGGCGGGCGCCCCGCCGGGCCGTGCGGTGGGGAGACGGCAGGGAGTAGTGTCGCCTGATGGAATCAGTCACAGACACACGCACGCCCAGCGAGATCGGCCGCGAGGCCTTCCGCATCCTCTTCGATGACCGGGACCTCTCGGACCCCAGCCGCTTGTGGAGCGAGGACTCGGTCGACCACTTCCTTGCCGCCGGTCAGTCGGTGCGGGGCGCCCAGGCGCTGGCGCAGTGGTTCCGCGAGCTGTTCGCGGCGGTGCCGGACTTCCGCATGGAGATCCTGAACGCCTTCGACGACGGTGACCGTCAGGCGGTCATTCAGTGGCACGCCGGTGGAACGTTCAGCGGGTCCCCCTTTCTGGGCATAGAGGCCACTGGACGCCGGATCGAAATCCGCGGGGTGGACGTGATGCGGTTCGACTCCCACGGAAGGATCGACGAGAACACGATCTACTACGACGGCGCCGAGTTCGCCCGGCAGGTTGGCATGCTTCCCCCACGCGACTCCGCGGCCGACCGCATGACGCTGACCGCGTTCAACGCCAAGACAAGGCTCTGGCGGCGGCTGCGCGGAGGCGATGAGGAGGGATGAGCCGAGGGATCTACGCGAAGCGCTCGCCAACTGGGTCCGGATTCGCGCTGGGTCGTACGGTGTCGCTTGCGATGCCGTACCCGCCGCCGCTTCGACGGAGGCATGGTCCACCTCCACTACCAAGCCTTGACCTGAGAAAGGGCGCTCGCGGCCGCGGTCGGCTTCGTCGAAACGCGGCCGGTTGCTCCTTCCGGGGGGCGAAAAGACGACGCCTATGACTTGACCTCGAGTAGCGCCTTCCGAAGAGCTATCAAGAGCCCCATCATGAGGTCCGGAATCGGCAGTCTCATCTACGTGGTCGGAAGGCTGGGTGGGTCCCGGTCAGATCTTGCAGTAGCGGGCGTCGGCGATCGAGTACAGCGCGAACCCGATCAACCCGACGGCGACGGCGCCTAGCAGGACCGGCCCGTAGGACTCGTGGGCGAGCTGGTTGAGGGCTCCGTCGAGGCCGATCGCCTTGCGCGGGTCGTAGTCCTGGGCGGCCTTGATCAGGCCGTAGCCGACGAGCCCGAAAACGACCATCCGCGCGAGGTGCCCGAAGACGCCGATCGCCGTGAAGGCGCGCTCGACCGAGTCGCTCATCTCGGCGGTCTTCGAGTCCTCCAGGAACTTCTTGGAGAGCCCCTTGTAGCCCTGGTAGAGCGCCACGCCGATCAGGATCGCGCCCGCGACAGCGACGATCGTCGTTCCGCCCGTCCAGCCCAGAACGCCCCCGGTCGTCTTCTTAGGACTGTTCGCCCCACCGCTGCTGCTTGCCCCGCTGAGGATCTTCACCGCGGTAACGCAGAGCGCGGCGTAGGCGACGCCGCTGACCAAACCCGCGATGCGCTCGGGACCGCTGTCCTTTTCTCGGGTGCCGTGACCGATCCCCGCGCGAACCAAACGCCACGTGGCGTAGGCGGCGAGGCCGGCCGCCATCGCGATCAGCAGCGCCTTGCCGAACTGCTGATCGGCGATCGTCATGAACGCCCCCCGCTGGTTGGTCGCCTTCCCGCCCGCTCCGGCCGCGACCTTCAACGCGAGGATCCCGATGACGCCGTACGAAACCCCCCGTGCGACCAGCCCGACGCGCGCCAGCCACACGAACCCTGGCTGGCGCCCGATCGCCTCGCCGCCGCGTTGGGCGCTGCCGGCCGGCCCTCGTCGCGAACTCCCTGTCATAGCCTGACACTACTCTCCGAACACAGATCCCCGAAGGCAACCGCCTCGGGCGGCTCCCTGACGACGACGGAGAGGAAGAAGATCTCGCTGCTCCGCTTCGATGCGAGCGGCCGCTGCATCGAGATCACCCGCAGCGTAGATCACATGATCGATCCGCGCCGGCCACGAAGCTAGCCGATCGGCTGACAGTTTTCGTGGCCTGCTTGCCC
>JBPCJI010000164.1:0-19943 GCA_051005475.1 Thermoleophilaceae bacterium | reverse complement strand
GTCCTCACCCGTGCAGGCACCCGTGGGTGAGGGATCGATTTATGTCGTGCGGTCGGGAGACACACTCTGGGGCATCGCCCGGCGCACGCTTGGGCCGGATGCCTCGATGGCGGCGATCGCTCGCCTAGTGGACCGGCTCTGGACCCTCAACGCGAAAGTGATCAGGTCGGGGGACCCCGACCTGATCGTTCCCGGCGAGCGCCTGCGGATTCCCGACGCGCCACCACCCGCCCGCTGATCCACGCGGGCCGGCGCCGGAGGCGGCTCACGATCGGAAGCGCTCACCTACGCTGGGAGGCGTGCTCCGGGTGCTTCTACTCGCGGCGGCGGCTTGCGGGCTCCTTCCCGCCGCCGGCGAAGCGAGCTACGCGCCGCTCGACCGGCCCGGGCCCTCGCTGTCGGTCTCGCGCGACACTCTCGCTGCGGCGCTCCAGTGCGGCCCCGGCCTGGACGGGTCGGCGCGCACCCCGGTGCTGTTGGTCCACGGCACCGGCGCCACGCGTGAGGAGAACGGGTCGGCCAGCTATCAGCCGGCATTCGATTCACTTGGGATTCCGTGGTGCGCGCTCGAGCTTCCCGGCCGCGCGACCGGAGACGTCCAGGCAAGCGCCGAGTACGTCGTACACGCGATCCGCGAGATGCGCCGGCGCGCGGGTCGGCGCATCTCGATCGTCGGGGCCAGCCAAGGTGGGGCGCTCCCTCGCTGGGCGGTCCGGTTCTGGCCGGACACGCGCGCGATGGTCGACGACCTGGTGGCACTCGCACCCACCAACCACGGCACGCGGCAGGCTCGGATCGTCTGCCGGCCCCGGTGTCAGCCGGCGCAGTGGCAGCAGATGGACGGCTCGAACTACATCCGCGCACTGAACAGCTTCGCGGAGACCTTCCGCGGCATCTCCTACACCAACGCCTACACCACCTACGACGAGGTCGTGCAGCCCCCGGAGAGCGCGGCGCTCAGCACGGGCGAGGGCCGGATCACAAACGTCCGTGTCCAGGACGTCTGCCCGCTCAACACGGCGACTCACCTGCTGCTCTCCACGGTGGACCCGGTGGGCTTTGCGCTCGCGGTGGACGCCCTCGCTCACGACGGCCCGGCCGACTTCGCGCGGGTGGCTGCTCGCGGCTGCAGACAGCCGGGGATGCCCGGGCTCGACCCGGTGAGGCAACTTCTCCTCGTAGGGAGTTACCTCGCCGGGAAAGGCGTCGCGAGCACGCCCGCCGAGCCGCCGGTTCGCTGCTATGTGGTGGCCACCTGCCCATCTGGGTCTGCCCGCCGCGCCCGCCTTCGGATCACGGTGAGGCCGCGCCACGCGGTCTCCGGCAAGGTGGTCAGGCTGCGCTTCCACGTGTGGGCGCGCAACGGCCGGCGGCTGAGGGCGGTGCGTGGC
The DNA here is from genome assembly GCA_051005475.1 of Thermoleophilaceae bacterium. Taxonomy (GTDB): domain Bacteria; phylum Actinomycetota; class Thermoleophilia; order Solirubrobacterales; family Thermoleophilaceae; genus JAAYBF01. The sequence goes on along the minus strand of JBPCJI010000164.1, from coordinate 18,552 downwards.
GCGATCGTGCGCACCGGCGGGCGGCGCGTCAGGACCGACCGCCGCGGCCGCGCCACGCTTCGCGTTCGCTACGTCCGTGTCGGGCGACACCGCGTAAGCGCGCGGGCGCGAGGCCTTTCTGCCGGCCGAGCCACCGTGCGCGTGCTGTTCCCCTGACCCGCTCGACTCGAGACCGTGTGCCGGCCGCGGCAGGGATCACAGGCCTCGCAAGATCACCCTCGCTGAACGAACCACCTGCGCCGCGCCAGGTCGTGGAACACGACGGTGTTGCGCCCGTCTGAGAGCACCAGCTCGAAGTAGCGCCGGCGCAGCGCCTCGCCCGTCCACCAACGATCCTCGACCACCCAGTCCTCGCGCACGGAGTCGACGGGCGTGGGGCCGAGGGCGATCGGCACACCGCTCCCGCCAACGCTCACCCGGGCGGGGCGTGGAACCGACAGGCGCCTTGACGGGCGCGTGGTCAGCGCCGCCTCCGGCCGGAGTGGGCATCCACGAAGGGAGCGAGCACCGCGCGTCGTTCGGGCAGCCGCGAGTCGGGGTCGACCTCGAGCACCCGCAAGGCCGCCCCCTCCCCCGCTGCCTGGCGCGCCTGGCGAACCGCCTCGCCCAGCCGGGCGCTGCGCGCGGCGCCGTCCTCGTCCAGCAGCCGACCCTGGTCGTGGGCCGGGGGCCCGAATGACTCGACCTCGAGCGCGAGCGACTCCGCCGGGCCCGGCAGCCCCGCCAGCTTTGGCCCCAGCGCCAACCGGATCCGCTCCGGGTCGGCGCTTGCATGGCGGAGGGTGACCACCTCGCGCCAGGTGCCGCCGGTCACGAAGCGCGCCGACACCGCGAGGGCCCGCAACGAGCGCCCGCGCCGCTCACGGCGCCCCAGCACCCGCGCGATCAGCAGCTCCAGGGCGCGCTCCAGCTGCTGGCCCGAGGCGGCCTCCGGGAGGTCGATCCGCTCGGACACCGGCTCGGGCGGGCGCCGTGGCTCGAGCGGGGTGTCGCGCCCGCGTGAGAGATCGAGCGCCAGCAGCCCGGGATGGCCAAAGCGCTCCGCCACCGCTTGCGAGGGCAGCGCCGCCAGCTCTCCGAGGGTGCGGATGCCCAGACGCTCGAGCATGCCGGGCAGTCCCGCCAGCTCCGGCCGGGAGCGCAGCAGGCCCACCGGCAGTCCGGCGAGAAAGCGTGCGGCCTCCCGCTCCTTCACCTCGAGCGGCGGGCGGCGCGGCCGGCTCCCGATCGCAGCGCAGTAGGCAGCGAAGCGACAGGGCCCGGCCCCGAGCCGCGTGCTGCGCCCGAGCGCCCTGCGAGTGGCTGCCAGCACACCGCCGAGATCACCCCCGTGGAGGCCGCGCAGGCCGCCCGCCTCGAAGAACGCCGCGCCGGCGTGCTCTGACTCAGGGGCTCCGCCGACCGACTCGATGCGGTCGAGCACCTCGTGCCAGAGGCCGCGCACCGCCTCGGGATCGGGCGGCACGAGCCGCAGCTCGGGACAGCGCGCAAGCGCCTCCCCCAGGCGCATCCCCTGCACCAGCCCGAACGCCTCGGCTGCCGCCGAGACCTCCCCCACCACCTGCTCGCGCCCCGCCTCTGGCGCCAGCGCCACCGGGCAGGGAGCGAAGCGACCGGTGTGAGCCGCCGAAGGCGGCGAAAGCAGGACGCGCCGGTCCCCGAGGGCGGCCAGGAGGGCGAAGCGGGGGATGAGAGCACAGATCACCACGATACGAACACATGTTCGCACACGGGGTGTCCTGCATGCAAGCCACGTTGCGCCGGGTCCCGGTAGGAGCGCGCCCCTCCGCCGTGTCAGCCCGGCGCGCGCGCCGCTACGTCAGCCCGGCGAGCCCCGCCACGAAGCTCGCCACGCCGGCCGCGAGCACGAGCGCGAGCACCGCCGACCGGAACCGTGCCGGGTCGAGCCCGCGAAACGCCCGGGCGCCCAGCAGGTGACCCAGGACGGTCACGCCGAGCAGGGGAAGCACCACGGCGGGCTCGACCGCGAGCACCCCACCGGCCGCGAGGAGCGCGGCACCTGCCACGGACAGGCCCAGGAAGCTGGCCGCAAGCGAGGCGCGCAGCTCTGCGGGCCCCACCCCCTGCGACTGCAGCCACAGCACGATCGGCGGCCCGCTGACCGTCGTGGTCGTGGTGAGCGCGCCACTGGCGAGCCCCACCGCGCAGGCCGAGCGGAGAGTCGGCTCTCGAACGCCGGCCGGGGCGGGCGCGCCACGCGCCTGCACGATCGCTGCCGCCACCACCGCGGTGCCGACGGCCACCTGCAGCGCGGGCTTGGAGACAACCGCCAGCAGCAAGAGACCGGCGCCGAGCCCCGGCAGGGCGGCCAGCAGCATCGGGCCCACGGCTCGCCAGCGCACGGCCGCGGGCTCGCCACCGTCGCCGAACAGCAGCAGGAGGTTCAGGGCGAAGCCGAGCACGAGGAGGGCGGTGACCGCCTCGTGGGGCTCGAGCATCGCCAGCATCGCCGGGCTGAGGATCAGGGCGAAGCCGAACCCGGTGGCCGACTGCACCGACGCGCCGAGGAGCGTGGCGGCGGCTGCGAGGATCACGCCCGGGCCTCGCCGGGGCGCTAGCCGACGACCGTGAGCGTCTTCGGGAACGACGTGAGGACATCCGCGCCGTCCTCCGTGACGGCCACCAGGTCCTCGATCCGCACCCCGAGCTCGCCCGGCAGGTAGACGCCCGGCTCCACCGACACCACGTTCCCCGCGGCCAGCTCACCCTCGGCCTGCTTGGTGAGGCGTGGCCCCTCGTGCACCTCGAGGCCCACCCCGTGCCCGAGCCCATGGCCGAAGTGCTCGTCGTGGCCCGCCTGGTCGATGATCCCGCGCGCCACCCCGTCGACCGCGCGCTGCTCCGCTCCCGCCCGCACCGCCGCGAGAGCCTCCGCCTGAGCCCGGCGCACCAGCTCGTAGACCTCCTCGGCAGCGCCGTCGAGCTCACCCGTGGCAATCGTGCGCGTGCAGTCGGAGCAGTAGCCGTCCAGGCGGGCTCCCCAGTCGATAACCACGAGCGCGCAGCGAGGAATCTCGACGTCGCGCGGCTCTGCGTGGGGAAGGGCGCCGTGCGGTCCCGCCGCCACGATGGCCGGGAACGACGGGTCCTCCGCGCCGGCGTCCCGCAGCGCCTGCTCGAGCTCGCGGGCGAAGGCCCGTTCGGTCCGCCCGGCCAGGCCGTGCTCCAGCATCTGCTCGAGTGCCGCGGTGGCCAGCTTGGCGGCCTCGCCGATCCGATCGAGCTCGTTGCCGTCCTTGACCTCCCGCAGCCGCTCGACGAGGCCGCCGGCAGCGACGAGCTCGACGCCCTCCCCCACCTTCCCGGCCAGCCGGCCGTGGGTCCGGACCGTCATGTTCGCGTCATCGAAGCCCGCGCGCCCTTCGAGGTGCTCGGCCAGGTCGCTCGCCGGCTCGCGCCCCGCAGGAAGCCGGTCGAAGTCGCGCACCTGCTCCTCCGCCTGGGCGACGTAGCGGAAGTCGGTGAGGAAGAGGCGCTTCTCGGGCGTCACGACACAGGCTCCGTTGGTGCCGGTGAAGCCCGTGAGGTAGCGCACGTTCACGAGGTCGGTCACGAGCAGCGAGTCGAGCTCGCGCTCGCCCAGGAGCTCGGCGAGCCGATCGGCGCGAGTGGCGGTGGGAACCGCACTCATTCAGGCATCTGTGCCTTCAGTAGCCCGAGTGCCTCGCGGTAGCCCTCCACGCCCTTTCCCTGGACGCTGCCCACGCAGAGGTCGCGGATCACCGACCTGCGGCGCCACTCCTCGCGCTCGTCGATCGAGGAGAGGTGCACCTCCACCGCCGGCACCGCCGCGAGCTCGAGGGCATCGCGGATCGCGTACGAGTAGTGCGTCCACGCGCCCGGGTTCAGCAGCAGGCCGTCGGCGCGCTCGGCGGCGATGTGCAGGCTCTCGCAGAAGTTGCCCTCGTGGTTGGTCTGCCAGAAGGTGACATCGATCTCGAGCTCGCGGGCGAACTTCTTCACCCGCACCTCGAGCTCGGTGAACGTGATCCTGCCGTAGTGCTCCAGCGGTCGCCGCCCGAGCTGGTCGAGGTTGACTCCGTGCATCACGTCGACGCGCCTTCTCATCCCTCCCGTACCTCCTTGATCGCCGCACGCAGCTCCCCTGGCATGACCTCGTGGCCCGGGGTGACCTCGCCCGGCGCCTCCACGAGCACGAACGGGACCCTGCCCCCGCTGCGCTTCTTGTCGCGCTCGGTCCGGGCGACGACCTCCTCGACCGACGCGCCGGAGAAGGAGAGCGGCAGACCCCGCGCCGCCAGGAGCCCGGCCACCTCCGAGCGCAGCGCCTCCTTGCCCGACAGTCGCAGCGCGGCCAGCAGGCCCAGGGCCACCGCCTCCCCGTGCCGGTAGCGGGCGTAGCCGGTCGCGGCCTCGATCGCGTGCCCCACGGTGTGGCCCAGGTTGAGCGTCTGGCGGCGCCCGCCGTCGCGCTCGTCCTCGGCAACGGTATCGAGCTTGGTGCGAAGGCAGCCGATTATCGTCTCCTCGTCCACGTCTCCACCGGCCCGCACGCGCGCCCACAGCGGGCCACCCGCTATCAGCGCCGTCTTCACCACCTCGGCATAGCCCGCGGCGTGCTCCTCGGGCGGCAGCGTCTCTAGCGCCGCGGGGTCGCACACCACGGCGGAGGGCTGGTGGTAGGCCCCGGCGTAGTTCTTTCCCTCCGGGAGGTCCACACCGGTCTTGCCGCCGTAGGCCGAGTCCACCTGGGCGACGAGCGTCGTAGGCACCTGGACGTGCGGCATCCCGCGCTGGTAGATCGCCGCGCAGAAGCCCGCAACGTCGCCCACCACGCCACCGCCCACCGCGGCGAGGACATCGCCCCGCTCGGCCCCGGCCCGCGCGAGCGCACGCAGCACCGACTCGGCGGTGGCGATCGTCTTGCCCTCCTCCCCGGCTCCTATCGTCACCGTGTGCTCGCCCGTGACCCGGTGGAGGTCTGCCACGTTGACGTCGGTGACCACGAAGCGACGGGCGCCCTCCGGGTAGAAGAACCCGGCCCCGATCAGCCCGTGGCCGATAAAGACCGGATAGTCGCCGGACTGCGCCCGGGCCCAGACCATCCGGAGGCCGGTCCCACGGTGGCGAGCATCGCGAAGCGCCAGGAGCCCGGGCAGCGCCTCACGGGCGGCATCGCGCCCGCCGTCGGGGAGCACGGCGTCGGCCACCGACGCATAGAGCGCGTGGCGATCGCCGTGCAGCTGATCGAACCGTCCCCGGTCGCGGGCCAGCGGGCGGCCTTTGCCCGTGGCACGGCGCCAGGCCTTCTCGGGATCCACCTCGAGGTGCACCACCGTGTGGGCGCGGAGCGCCTCGCGCACGCGCTCGCTCCCGGGCGCGCCGCCGCCGAGCGCCACCACCTCGGCGTCCGGGCGGGCCAACAGTCCCAACACGAGCTCCTCCTCGCGCCTCCTGAAGGCCGCCTCACCCTCGCGATCGAAGAACGCCTCGATCGGCTCGCCCAACTCCGCCTCGAGCTCGCGATCGGAGTCCAGTGGCTTTACGCCCAGCTCCGCCGCCACCGAACGCGCGGAGCTTGACTTGCCGGCTCCCATGAAGCCCACGAAGACAAGGGCGCCCCCCGTCGCGCGGCGGCCCTGCTCGGTGGCGCCGCTCGTCAGCGCCTCCACTCGATCCGCTCCTCGTAGGCCCGGAGTGCGGCCAGCGTGTCGTCGATGTGGTCCCCGCCGAGCTTCGCGCGGTAGCCCTCCGCCAGCACGAGCGCCACCATCGCCTCGGCCACCACCGCGGCGGCGGGCACGGTGCAGGAGTCGGTGCGCTCGCGGAGCGCCTGGGCGGGCTCCTTCGTGGCGATGTCGACCGAGCGCAGCGGCTTGGTCAGCGTCGGCAGCGGCTTCATCGCGCCTCGCACGATCAGGGGATCCCCGGTCGTCATGCCGCCCTCGACACCGCCGGCGCGGTTGGTCTCGCGGTAGAAGCCGCGCTCGGGCGAGTGGAAGATCTCGTCGTGTGCCGCCGAGCCGACCCGCTCGGCAAGGTCGAATCCGTCACCGATCCCCACTCCCTTCATCGCCTGGATCGACATCACGGCCTGCGCAAGGCGCCCGTCGATCCGCTCGTCCCAGGCGAGGTGCGAGCCGATCCCGGGCACGAGGCCGAAGGCCGCCACCTCGTAGGTCCCCCCGAGGGACTCGTTGGCCTTCCTGGCGGCGTTGATCTCGGCCACCATCCCGTCGGAGGCGGCGGCGTCCAGGCAGCGCACCGGGGACTCGTCGACCCCCTCGAACTGATCGACGCCAACTCCCTCGCGCGGGGGCGCGGCGACCCTCCCGATGCTCAGCACGTGGCTTCTGACCTCGACCCCCAGCGCGCGCAGGAAGACCTTCGCCAGCGCGCCGACCGCCACCCGCGAAGTCGTCTCCCTGGCGCTGGCTCGCTCGAGCACGTTGCGGACGTCGGTGAAGCCGAACTTCTGGACGCCCGCCAGATCGGCGTGGCCGGGGCGCGGCAGGTGCACCTCCTCCACCGCGGCATCGACCGGCCATGGGTTCATCCGGTCCTCCCAGTTGGCGTAGTCGCGGTTTGCCATCCGCAGCGCGATCGGCCCCCCGAGCGTCCTGCCGTGACGGATGCCGGAAGTGACCTCGGCACGGTCCTTCTCGATCTTCATCCGCCCGCCGCGGCCGTGGCCGAGCTGGCGCCGGGCCAGGTCGCGGTCGATGTCCTCGGGGGTCAGCTCGAGCCCCGCCGGCAGGCCCTCCAGCACGGCTGTGAGGCCGGGCCCGTGCGACTCGCCGGCGGTCGTGAAGCGAAACGGCATGAGCTCCACACACTACTGGCGCCCACCGGGGGCCCGGTGGTGCTGTGGCAGGCCCGGCGCCCTCCAGCGGCCGGGAAGCTCTACTCGCCGGCCTCGACGTCGATCAGCGTGGGTGGCACAAATGCCCGCCCTCGAGTGGGGGGCGCGGCGGCGCTCTTGGCGATCGGGACCTTGCGGATCCGGTCAAGTCGAATGCCGTACCGCTGCCCGTCCGGCGCGGTGATGACGTGCTGGTCACGGGCGTCATCGGTTCGAAGGGAGAGGAGACTGCACCGCTCGCGGGTAGGCCGACAGGAGCCCTCGCCGCCCTGCCGGAGCCTCGAGTCCAGGAGGAAGACCGCGCGCTTGGCGGTCGCGTCCACGCCCAGGAAGACCAGCAGCGGCGAACGCTGGTTGGGGAGCGTCCGGAACCGCTGAAGTCCTCTGAACTGGCGCGTCTGCCCGCGGAGGCCGAAGGTCACATCAACCACATACGTGTAGGCGACGACCTTCGGCCGGCTGGGGCTTGGGGTCGTGCTCGGGGGTGGGGACGAGCCACCACCTGAGCTCGAGCCGCCGCCGCCGACGGACCCCGAACCGCCCCCCTTCGCCGGGGCAGACGGGGCCGACGGGGGTGTCGTGGAGGGCGCAAGGCTCGTCGATGGCCTTCTCCTCGTCGAGACAGGGGAGCGGAAGGGATCCTTCGGGTCGAAGACCCCGAGGTCCGAGCTGCCCGTCTCCGGGCCCGCGAGATTCACCGCCGGGGTACCACGGTCGGAAGCGGCGACGGGCGGTGGCGCCGTCGCCACGGGCTCGGCGGCGGGCTTTATGAGAACGAGGGGAACCGCCACCAGCGCGAGCAGCAGCAGCGCCGCGACCGGCAGCAGCCGCTTGGAACGCAGGTCGTGCAATATGTCGAGCAGGAAGGGCTTCATGGCGCGGGAGAGGTGGTTGCAGAGGGCTGTGTCGCCGAGCCCTGGGACGGCGGCGAGGGGCTACCGGCGGCGGTCGCGCCGGCGGGGCCCTGAGGCGTGGCCCCGGCGGTCGCACCCTCGGCCTTGGGCGCGAGGTAGACCGTGGCCGTGACCTCCGCCTTCAGCTTCGGGAACAGCTGCTCGCCGCTCGAGAAGCTCACCGTGTCGATGGTCAGCAGGCGGCCACGGACGAGCACCCCCTTGTTGGCCACCTGGACGAAACGCTTCAGTCGGTGGAACAGGTCGGCGAGGTCGAAGAAGCTACCCTCGAAGTCGAACTCGAGCGGCACGCTGTCGAGACCTGGCGCACCCGAGGAGGGACTCCCCGAACCGGCGCCGCCGGCTGTGGCCGTACCACCGCCGATTGGCACTCCACCCTGCTTCGAGGGCGTCGATGTCTGAGCGTCGGCCGGCGTGACTCCCTGTCCCTGGGCCCCGGCGCCGGAGCTCTTCGCACTCGCCCCGTTCGTGGCCCCGGCAGCGTTGCCCGCGGCCTCCGCGCCCTTGCCCGGAGCGCTCTGGGCGGGGGTCCCGCCTGCGGCGGCGGGTGTGGACGATCCATTCGCGCCCTGCTGGGCGGGGGCGCTCTGGCGCTGGCCCGCGGCCACTCGCTTGAACTTTATGCCGGTCCCGCGAGCCGCCTTGTCGAGCTGCACGAGCAGGCTCGGCATATCGACCGAGCTCGGGATCGCCTTGCCTAGCCTGACCAGCTCGGCGTACTCGGAGGCGAAGTCCGCCTTCATCGAGTCGAGCCCCCGGGCCTGCTCGAGGGCGGCGTCGCGGCGCTGCTCCTGCTTGGCGAGCTCGTCGGCGGCCCTGGCGGCTTCCTCGCGCTTTGGCGAGAAGAGCAGGAACCAGTAGCCCAGGAGCGCCAGCAGCGGCAGGAGGACGATGACGATCTTCTTGTCGCGGTCGGTGAGGCTCACGAGCCACCCCCCAGCGAAGCGGGAACCTTCGCCGGCCCCACAGGCGGCGCCGTGGCGAAGGCGATTGTCAGATCGAAGCTGTAAGAGCTGCCGCAGGTGCCGGCGCCGGCGCCGACCGGGCCCGCGCTCGCTCCGCCGCCGGAGTCAGCCTGACCCGACTGGTTGAGCGTCACGTCCTCGACCCGGTGCATGCGCCGTATGCGCACCATCAACCTGGCGACGTCGGGCTGACGTCGCGCGCAGCCGGCCAGCTTCGCGCTCGGCCCGGCGTTGACGGGAGCGGGCGTCGCGGCGGCACCTCCCACGGACGCGGTGGACGAGGCGGTCAGAGTGCTTCCGTCGATCGCGGCGTCGAGCTGCGTGAGCCAGGTATTGCGCGGCAGAACCAGCGAGACCTCCCGCACCAGCCGTTCCCAGTCGAAGCGCGCCTGCGCCAGATCTCGCACCGACGCAATCCGCGTCCGCTTGGTCTGCGCGAAGGCGCCGAGTGGACCGAGAGCCGAGATTCGGGCCTCGGCCCGCTGTGCCTCGGACTGAGCTTCCGCGGTGCGCTGCTCTCGGGTACTCACCTGGTTCGCGGTGAGCGCATAGAAGAGTGCGGCGATCAACAGTGCGCCGAGCACCCCGACGAGCACGTAGGCGGCGCCGGAGCGCTCCCCGCTGGCACGGTGCGGGCGTTGGCCCTCGGGCAGAAGATTGACGGCCCTCATGCGGGCTCTCCCAGCGCGAGCCCCGCCGCGACCGTGTGCCTGTGATGATCCTCGCCGTCAGCGATCGGTGAGCCGTCGAGGGCGCCGAGCGGATCGGCGACGACGGCGGGAAGCCCGATCAACCCGCTCAACTCCTCGGCGAGCCCGTCATCGCCCGAGCCGGGACCCGACAACACCAAGCCGCCAACCGGCTCCACAGCCGGCTGGGACATGTAGTAGTCGAGCGAGAGGCGGATCTCGTCCGCCAGCGCCGAGGCCAGCCCCTGGCCCTGGGCCTCCCACGACGTCGAAAGCGGTCGCGTGAAAAGGCATTGGCGTCCGAGCGCAATTGCGAGATTCGTGACGCCCCCGAGGTGGCAGAAGACGCGCGCCTTGCCGTCCGGCTCGAACTCGTGCGAAAGGATCCGGACCAAAGCGAAGGCGTCGAGGTCGATCCCCTCGGGCTTCAGCCCGGCGCTCCTCACGGCCTCGACGAGTCGCTCGATCATCGATCGGCGGGCGGCCACCACGACGATCGTCTGAACCTGCGTGCCGCCGTCGGGTCCCGTCCCCTCAGCGACGACGCGGTGGTCGAGGATCGCCTCATCGAGCGGCATCGCGATCGCCTCGGCAGCCTGGAACCGCACGGCCATGTCGCGCTCGGCGGCATCCTCGATCAGCGGCAGGGTGATCTGCCGCACGACGATCTGCTGGTTTGCCACGCCGAGCCGCACCTTCTTGGGCAGCCCTGCGGTGGCGAAGAACTCCCTCAGGCTCGCCGTGAGGGCCTCGGCATCGGCGACCTCGCCGTCGCTCACGACACCGGGAGCGAGCTCCGTGCTGATCGCCCGCGTGATCCCACTGTCGGTGGCCTGGACGGCCGCGAGGAACTGGCCGTCGATGTCGAGTCCGACGACGCCGTTGCTCGTGCTGTTTCGAAAGGGAAGGGCCATGTCCAAGGGATCGCTCGTCTCCCTATCGACACGGCGATGCGATCGCTTGAACCTGGCTCCCCGGGTCGATCGCCGGAGTGAGCTCGCGGGCCCGCCTCAGGCCAGGTACATGTCGGCGTAGAGCTCGATCAGCGCCGGGCCGGCAAGCAGGCCGACCAGCCCACCGAGTGCCAGGAAGGGCGCGAACGGCAGCCCCTTCTTCCGCGCGGCAGCCCCCTCCCGGACCAGCGTGCCGATGCCGACCGCACTGCCCGCTAGGAACGCGGCGAGCAGCGCCGGGGCGATCGACAGGCCGAGGTAGAGCCCCATCATGCCGGCCAGCTTGACATCCCCCATGCCCATCCCCGCCGGGTAGGCGAGCGCCGCGAGCAGCAGGAACACGAAGGCCGCCGCGCCCGCGATCAGCAGCTCGGGAAGCTCTCCGGTGCGGAAGACGGCGGCGGCGGCGATCGCCCACACCGCGGCCGGCACGACGATCCTGTTCGGAACGATGAGGTGGTCGAGGTCGATGGCGGCGACGGCCACGAGCACGGCCACGAGCACCAGCTCCAGCGCCAGGTCGTCATCGAGGCCGCGCACGGCAACGACGGCCGCGAAGGCGAGGGCCGTGAACAGCTCGACGAGCGGGTAGCGGGCGGCGATCGGCGCGTCGCAGTGCCGGCAGCGGCCTCGCAGGAGAAGCCAGGACAGGACGGGAATGTTGTCGTAGGGCGCGATCGGGGTGGAGCAGACGGGGCAGTGCGAGCCCGGCGCGACCAGCGACTCGCCGCGTGGCAGGCGGTGAATCACCACGTTCAGGAAGCTTCCGATGAGGGCGCCGAGGACGGCGATGAAGAGAATCGCTGCAAGCACGGGGGCGGAGTCCTACTACGGCGGGCGGGCGCGAGTCGTGTAAGGAGGGCCGCTAGCCCGGGATCTCGCGGAACGTGTTGCGGATGATGCCCGCCGTGCCGTAGGAGATCGCGCTGTTGAAGACGTTCTCCTTGTAAACCACGTTAAGTCCGTTCGAGCCGGCAACGAAGCCGCCATTCCCGTCGACGATGGCGGCCCCGTAGAGCGTCATGCCGCCCTTCAGGGCGAGTACGGCTGGGTCGCTCGACCCCTGCTTGTTGGCCATGTAGATCAGGCCCCAGAAGCTGATGTCCGCGGCGATCTCGAGCCGCCCGTTCTCGAAGATGAGCAGTCCGGGCTGGGCCTCGGTGTTGCAGCAGGGCTTGATGTTCGCGGCATAGTTGCAGAGCGTGTCGACTCCGGGCGCTGCGTAGATCACACCGCCGGGCCGGTTCATGCTTGCCGGCAGGGGGCACTTGGTGGTGGCATTGCAGAAGGCGGTGTTGAGCACCCCCTCCGGGCCGCAGTAGGTGCCCTCGGCCTGGGCGCGTCGCTTGAAGCGCGTGAGCGCGTCGTCCCGGATCGCGCTGCCGCCCTGGTAGCCGTAGGTCACGTTCTCGGGAGCTATCTGGCCTTTCGCGGGCTCGTAGCCCGCGCAGTCATCTCGGGCGTCCGGGAGGAGGCCTCGCGGCGTGCAGCGGACCTGGACGTTCGACCCACCGGTGTCGATGTAGGTCTGCTTGCCGCTGGGGGTGATCGAGAACCTGCCGGCCGTCAGGACGCTGCGGGGAAAGCTCTCCTGGATCTTCTCGACCTTGACGAGCGCGACCAGCGACCGGCGCTTTCCTCTCACGACGGCTCGCGAGCGGACCCACACCCGGCCGTCCGCGTTCGCGTCCCAGGCGGGCTGGAGCGAGGTGACCGCCTCGTCGTAGAAGTAGCTCGGAGAGGTACCCGCAGCAACGTTGTTGTCGCGTACGATCGTGGACCAGCTGGTGTCGGCCGCGTAGTCGGGAGAGTCGAACGACGCCGAGATCCTCGCCGCCTCGGGGCAGCGGGCGTCGGCCGGACCCGTGGACACGCAGCTCGAGGGGTACTGCCCGAGGGCCGTGCCCGGCCAGCGCTGGGACAAAACGAAGAGCTGCGCCGAGAGCGTGCCCTCGCTGAGGTTGAAGGAGGACTCCCCGACCCGCTCCCGTCCCGACTGGGCGGTCTGGAAGTCGGCGAGCGAGAGCGCCGCCAGGCCGAAGGCGAGCGTGATGCCCATGACGATCATGGCGGTCACGAGCGCCCAACCGCGCTCGCCGCCAATCGCCCTAGATGAGCGGGTTCGTGACACTGACCGTCACCTCCGACGTAGACGTAAGCCCGCCCGAGTCGATCACCCGGAGCTCGATCGTGTGCGTTCCCACGGCCAGGATGGGCGTGCGGAAGATCGCCCCCTCGCCGATCCTCGCCCCCAGCAGGTACCACTCGTAGCGCAGCGTCTCTCCCTCAGGGTCCACCGAAGCCGTGGCATTCAGAAGGAACTCGTTGGGGGTGACCGGTGTCGCCGACGCCGAGGCCGCAGGCGGGCGGTTCTGGTTTCGCAGCGCCACACCGGTCTCGAGCGGCGCCTCGGAGGGGCGGCGCTCGGCGGCGTTCACGTCCACGAAGAGCTTGGTCCTGACGGCCACGATCTCGGGCAGGCAGGCCGTGGTGACGGGAGCGGCGGCGCAGGCGGGCGTGGTCGCCCGGAAGCTGAAGATCGGTCGCGTGGCCGCGCCGCGCGCGTTCACGACTCCCTCGGCCAGCACCTGGGACTCCACTCCCGCCGAGAACGCCGTCCACCCCGCGTCGGGGCAGCTCGCATGGGCGGGCACCGCCGGCGGGAGAAGGGTGTTCCAGCGCTGGTGCTGGAATCGGATCACCGGCTTCTGTGCGTCGCTCGTGTCGAGGCAGTAGCGCACGCGGCGCACGTTCGCCACGTTGGCGTCGAAGGCCGGCCCCTGGGGATCGACGCTCTGGAAGATGATGTCCGTGCCGGTGGCCTTGTCGATCGGGTCACGCTCTCCCTCCGTCGGACTCGCCACGTTTCGCAGGTTTCTCGCGAGCTGGCGGAGCCCGGCTCGGGCCCGGTCCTGGGCGTCCTGGCTCTTGCGATCATTCGACGCGTTCGACTCGTATGAGGTGAGTGTGGTCAGGGTGGCGCCGAGGATGACGATCATGAGGGTCATCGCCACGAGCAGCTCGATCAGCGAAAAGCCTTCCTGGTCCGCGAACGACCTCACGGAGCCGGAATCCCACCCACCAGCGGAGACTCTGCGAGCTGGCTGTCGACCGCGCTGACCCAGTAGCGGTGGCCGCCGCCCGCGTTCCGGTCGGTGTAGGTGACAGGCGGGCTGGAGATGCCCACCCGGGCGTACCGGTTGCCGACCGCCTGGCCGTCGCGGTAGACGCGATAGAACTCGATCGTGTCCGTCGGCTCGCCGGCCGATGACGGCGGATCCCAGCTCAGCGTCACGTCTCCGTCCGTTGTGGCGGAGAGGTTCTGGACGGCGGTCGGAGGGAGGTTCACGAGGTTGACCGGCGCGGCGACCGATGGGGCGCCGCGGCGCAGTTGGCCCTGCGCGTCCCTGTCGCGCGCGACCACGTAGTAGAGGGCCGCGCCGGCGGGAGCGGGGGAGTCGGTGCAGGTCGTCACCTTCTCGCTCACCGAGCAGATCTCCTCGTCGAGTGACAGGTTCGGGGTAAGACCGAGCACGCGGAAGACCTGGTAGCCGGCGATGTCGCGCTCCTTGTTCGCGAGCCACTCGATGTCCACGCGGGCGTTCGGGTCGAGCAGCAACCCGGTCCTGCCGGCGAATACGCCGATCGGCGGAAGCGGCGCGAAGCGATTCAGGACGACCGGCTTCGTGATGGGCCCAGCCGACAGCCCGCTGGTGTCGTAGGCCTGCCCGGTGATCAGGTAGGGCCCGTCGAGCAGCGTCGCCATGAGCCACGCAACGCTCCAGGTGGTATCGCTACCGCCCTTCTTCGCCGCCACCCCCTGGTCCACGCCATCCACCGACCAGCGGACGGTGTCAGAGGGGAGGTTGGTCGTGATGTCGAAGTCCACGGATACGAGCTCGTCGTAGATCGGCAGGGACGTGCCGACGGGGTTGATCGCGGTGACCGCGGGACCGAAGGCGCTGCCTGGGTTGTTGACCGTCGTGGCCTGCCGCATCGTCTTGTTCCTGCCGTCGGCCCGCCACGCGACCGCAATCGTGACCTGGCGGTAGTCGTCCGGCACCGCGTCCCCGGCGGTGTTGCCCGCGGCGCCCGGGCAGAACCCGCCCGCGGTGTGGTCGCCGAGGCCATCCTTCGCATCGTCGACCGTGCAGATGGACGGCGTCACCGTGTACTCGAAGCCCCCGCGGCGGACCTCGTAGGCGGGGGTCCCCGTGTTCGCGTCCTCCAACCCCGTCCTGCTTTTCAGCTCGGCTTGGATCGTCGTCGAGAGCAGGTTCGGGTAGGGAATCCCCCGCGCCGCCTCGACGAGGTCGCGCGCCAGGCTCGTGCCCCGGTCGCGTGCCTTTGTGTCGGAGTTCGCCGCTGTTGCCCGATCGATCATCGTCACCGTGGCGAGGACGCCCATGAGCAGCAGCATCATCGCGACCATGACCTCGATGATGGTCATGGCGCGTTCCTCGGCCAAGGGCTGCGTGAGGGAACGCATGGGCCTCGTATCGGGTGCTCCGGCGCAGACCTTGACGCCCGCTGCCCGGCGGTGGCCGCCTGACCCACGCCACGGAACGACGAAGCGGGCCCGAAGGCCCGCCTCGCACGTCAGCGTATGTTGGGAACCGCCTTACCAGGTGCTGTCGCTCTTGCAGCCGCCGTCGCCTGGCTTGGTGCAGGTCCGCGTGGTCGTGCCGGCGGCAACCTTGGTGATCAGGAAGCTACCGCCTGACTTCGAAACCGCGGTGACCACGTAGTTGTCTACCCCGCTCGTCGCCGTGACCTTGTCCGCGGGCAGGCCGGCAGCGGGCAGCTTCTGCTCACAGCCGCCGTAGGTCTCCGCGTCCGTGTAGCACGACTCCAGTTGCGAGACGGCGTTCCGGGCGTCTGACTTGGCCGAGGCGTCCTGGCCCTTCTTCTGCTGGCCCAGGAAGGCCGGCAGGGCGATCGCGGCCAGGATGCCGATGATCAGGATTACGACCAGGAGCTCGATCAGGGTGAAGCCCTTCTCGGACTCGAGGCGGTTACGAATCTTCCGCAGCATGTGGTGCCTCCTCTTTGAGGATTTGATTGGTCTGGGCGCCAGCTGCAGAGGTGAGCCCTCCGTGTGTTGAGTCCTGGTGGTAGCTCGGCCGGCTCCAGCGCTCGGATGACAGTCCTTTGCGTGGAGGCCCCGTAACTTTGCGTCCCCGCCTCACGACGGGTTTGCCTTTATCACCGTGCCTCTGGCTTGGTAGCTACTGTCGGCCCGCCGGGACCGGTCCTTTAGTGATTGCCCACCCTGGCGCTAGTCCATCCGTCCACGGCGCGGTCATTAGCATGCGACGGCCGTGGAGCTTCGCCGCGCCCTCCTCCTGTTCGCGATCGTCCTGGCCCTGGCCGCGATCGTCACGTCGGTGTCCCGCCCGGAGCGAGCGCAGCGGGACGAGAGCAGCGAACCGGCGCGGCCTCCCGATCCGTCGGCACGCCCCGGGCCGCTCGGTGACCGGCCCGCGGCCATCCCATTCTCCGCGGCCGAGCCGAAGGCGCGCCGCCTCCAGGCCGGGCGCCCCGCCACGGTGTCGGTCAAGGTGCCCCGTCCGGGCGAGGTCGAGCTCGAGGGCCTCGGGCTGAGCGCTCCCGCCGAGCCGCTCACGCCGGCGCGGTTCGAGCTGCTCGAGCGCCGGCTCGGGCGCTATGAGGTTCGCTTCACCCCGGCGGCGGGCGGTGAGGCGCGCACCGCGGGGACGTTGCGGATAGTGCGGCCGCCGGGCTCGCGGTGGTAGCCCAGCGGCTTCTCCAACCGATCGGCGGGCCCCGAGGGGCTACCTCTCGGCCTTCTTCTCGATCTTCTTGGCGTTCCGCGGCTCGAGGAAGGGCTCATCGAGCGGAGCCCTCTCCCCTGCCTCCCGCTGCTGGCTGCGCTGGAGCTCGGAGTTGAACTCGGCGCCGAAGAGGATCGCGATGTTGGTGATCCACAGCCAGACGAGGAAGGCGATGACCCCGCCGAGCGAGCCATAGGTCTTGTTGTAGGAGGCGAACTTCGCCACGTAGAGGGCAAAGAGCAGTGAGGCGATGATCCAGATGACCAGCGCCACGATGCCTCCGGGACTGATGAACTTGAAGCCCGGCTGCTTCACGTTCGGTGCCGCCCAGTAGAGGAAGGCGAACAGGAACGACACCGCCAACAGGATCACCGGGATCTTGGCGAGGTCCCAGACCTTCACCGCGCTGTCGCCGACGCCGACCAGCTTGCCGGCCTCCTCGGCCAGCGGCCCCGAGACGGTCACCGCCACCGCGATCGCGACGAGCAGCAGGATCAGCACGAGGGTGATGCCGATCTGCTGTGGCTTGAGCTTCCAGATCGGACGCCCCTCCTCGACCTTGTAGATCGAGTTGGAGGCGCGTGTGAACGCGCTGACGTAGCTCGAGGCGGAGCTCAGAGCCAGCAGCAGGCCCACCACGAAGGCGATACCGGCCGCCCCCTGGTTGCTGGACAGGCCCTCGATCGCGCTCGTGAGGATGTCCTTGGCCGGCCCGGGCGCGACCTTGCCGAGGTTGTCGAGCAACGGCTGGGTCGCCGAATCGCCTACGAGTCCCACGATCGAGACGAGCGCGATGATCGCGGGAAAGAGCGCGAGCACGCCGTAGTAGGTGAGCGCGGCCGCCCAATCGGTGAGGTTGTCCGCCGAGAACTCCTTGAAGGTCCGCACCAGCGTGTCCTTCTTGGAGGTGCCTCCGAGGTCAGACGGGCTGTCCGGGCCGCGCCCGCCGTAGGCCCCGCGGGGCTCCCGCTTGGCCTCAAGCGTCTGCCGCTCGTCTCGGTGCTCGATCGCCATGGATCCTCCCTGTCAGTCGCCCGGCCAGATGCCGGTCATCGACGTCGCGTTTCACGCTTCCAATCGCCTGCTCGGGCACCGGAGGCGTGGCCTCCTCGATCTTCCTCTTGCCCATCAGCGCGGCGACGCCGGCGACGGCGAGCAGCGGCGGACCAGCGTCGCGGTCTGCTCGGAAGCTGCTTGACGAGATCGCCTATGGACTGATCTCCAAGTTGGTCTGACCCTCTATCGGTCGTCTCTGGCATGAACACCCTCGGTCTGGTAACCCGCGGGGTTTACCCATTCGCGTGCGCTCTTAACGTCTTTCTCGTCCTTGTCGCCCTTTTGAAGGATTGCGAGGACGGCCACCGTAGCTGAGCCAAGAGCGACCGGCTCGCTCGGGCAGATGCAAGCGCTTTCGCTCGCATGAAAGCTCACCGGCACCATGTTGTGATACAGTGCGTCACAGATGACCCGTGGACGACGAAAGAACACCGAGCCAGGCACTTCGATGCAGCGGTCGTTTCGGCTCTCGTCGCGCACGATGGATCTGCTCGACGACCGCGCCCGTGAGCTTTCGGAGTCGCGCAACAGCTTGGCGGGGCGGCTACTGGACGAGGGGCTTCGTACCGAGCGCCACCCGCTCATCGTCTTTCGCGAGGGTGCCTCGGGCCTTCGGCGTCCGGCGCTGGTCGGGACTCGCCTCTATGTCTGGCAGGTCGTTGACACCGTGCGAGAGAGCGGCAACTCGGTCGCGGCGGCCGCCGAATATCTCGGATTGGCCGAACGCCATATTCTAGCGGCGGTCGACTACTCCGCGGACTTCACCGAGGAAGTCGACCAGTACCGCGCGGAACAGAGCGAGTTCGAGCGGCGCGAGCGCGAGCGCTGGGAGCGCTCCGAGCGGGTGCTCGGGTGAAGCTGCTGCTCGACGAGCACTACGCCAACGAAATCGCCGTTCACCTCCGAGCAGCCGGCCACGACGCGGTCACCGTCTCGGAGCGAGGGCTCAAGGGCACAGACGACGAGCCGTTGCTTGCACTCGCCGCCTCCGAGGACCGCGCCCTGCTAACCAACAACGCGCGCGACTTCGGTCCGCTCGTCGCTCGCTGGGCGGCGTCGGGGGAGGACCACTGCGGCCTCTTGCTGACCTCGGACAGCAGCATGCCCCGTGGCAAGGACAGCATCGGCCTCTACGTCGAGCGTCTACGACAACTTTTGGACGCCAACCCCGGCACCCGCGCGCTCGCGAACCAAGTGCGCTGGCTGCCCTGACGAGGCCCGGAAGGCTGCCCGCCCGCGACAGTCCACCGAGCGAACGCCGTTTCTCGCATCTCACTCGCAAACTTGGCGAGCGACTCGCATCCTGCCAACCGCGGCCCTACTTGATCTGGTCGTA